>NZ_JBNDHY010000056.1:0-27091 GCF_056755315.1 Monashia sp. HAY1-2A | reverse complement strand
ATGGCCACCAGGGTCGCGGCGTGGCGGTGGCTGCCGCCGCGGTGGGCGCGGGCGGCCAGGGCCGAGCCGAGCACGAAGGTGATCGCGGTGGCCAGCCCGCCGATGAACCGCAGCCCGGTCAGCAGCCCGTAGGCCTGGGTCAGCCCGGCCAGCACGAGCGCGGCCGCCGAGACGGCGATCCCGCCGGTGAAGGCGCGGTTGGCGCCCAGGCGTTGGGCCCAGGCCGCGGCGGTGGCCGCGCCGATGATGTAGCCGACCGCGTTGGCGGTGTTCATCCCGCCGGCCGCGGTGAAGGACCAGTGCAGTTGCTCGCGCATCGCCGGCAGCAGCAGCGCGTAGGCGAACCGGGTGAACCCCAGCGCCACGACCGGGCCGGCCGCCAAACCCAGCGCGACCCGGACCTCCGAGCCGAACCTGACGGTCGGGCTCGTTTCAGAACTTGCCAGTGTCATCAAGACCTCCATGCCAATGTGTTGCGGACCTTGGGTGCAACGCCGCCACCACCGGCCACAACGCAGACATCAGGACACGCACCCAACACATCAGGACGCAGTGACCGGCTGTCGTTGCTGCCGGTAATCGTTTCGAAGCGTGCTTGTGTGCGGGCCGTCGAGCGCAGAGCCCTGCACCTCTCGATTCGATTCGATGCGTGAGGATTCGGCGATGATGCGCCTATGTGTCGGGACCTGCCGCCAACGGTTCTCATGAGTGCTCACGTCGGCACGTCATGAGCGGGCAAGTGTCGCAGCGCAAGCCGATGGCTCGGCGGCAGTCGGGAGCGTGCCTGCCCGTCTCGGTTGCGGGCATCTGATGCGGACGGCTAGGCAGCATTGGTCCACCGGTCCCTGCGGTTCAGCGCTGAACGCTGTCGAAGATGGTGATGGGGCCGACCTGGGACTTTTGCTGTCGCTGGTGCAGCCAGAGCGCCGTGATGATGGCTGCGATGACTCCCAGCGCGATGGCGATGACGCCGCCGCCGCCGACGACCAGTGGCGCGCCGGCCAGGTGCTTGGGGTCGGTGAGGCGGTCAGAGAACGTGTTCAGGCTGCCGTGCAGGACGGCGGTGACGATGACGCTTCCACCGGAAATCACGTAGAAGCGGGTGTGCAGCAAGGAGAGCAGGATTGTGGCGAGCAGGAAGACCGCGACCAAGGCGGCGATGTTCTCCCCTGGGTAGTTCAAACCGACGATGAGGATCGGCAGGTGCCACAGGGACCAGATCACACCGACGACGAGGCCAGCCTTCAGCTCTCCCAGTGGGAGTAGCTTTCGCAGCAGGTAACCGCGCCAGCCGTACTCCTCACCGAAGGCCAGCAGCGCTCCGACGGGCACTCCGGCGACCAGCATCACGGGAAGCAGGGTGGCCAAGGGCTTGCCGGGGGTGAACGCGCTGGCGCCCTTCAGCGCCGTCACAGCGAGCACCAGCGCGAAGATGAACAACATCGGGATCACGATTGCGAGCAGGATGTGGCGCACGAGAGGCCACGGCTTCAGCGATGTGCGAAGCCCCTCGCGGCTGACGAACAGACGCATGATGACGGCCGCCACCGTGGGGGCGTACATCCCGATAACCACTCCCCCAGTGGCCTGGAACTGCGCGGGCGCCTGGCCGCTGGCAAGGGCCACGAGAATCTTCGGCGTCAGGGGCGACCAGATCCCCCAGGCGATGCCGTAGGCCAGTAGGACGAACACCACGACGTCGCGCCAAACGACTGGGCTGCCCTTCGCGGGGATGACGGACTCGTGGCTTCGCGGGTGATGGGCCCTGGCGTGGCGGCTCATTGCTACTCCCTTACTCGTGGGCATGACTACCTCGTCGATCGTCGCGATATGGCCGTCGAGGCGCGTCGCTCATTCGGGACACAGGGCGCTCGTCTCGGGCCAACTCATGTGGCGGTGCGCGAACCGCTTTGAAGCGCAGACGTGCACGCGGTTGTAGCGCGGGTTCGAGGGTGGGCCAGCGTCTACCGTGCGACCATGCGAGGTGCAGCGCCACGAGCCCTGTGGGTTTGTGGCGCGACATCGATTCTTTGAATCGATCTGCGCGCCAAGGGACCCCACCTCTGAGAGGTAAGGGCCGCGTGGTGAGACGAGTTCTAGGGAGTTCACGGGCCTCCCCCGCGATGTGAACATGGGCGCTCACGGCGTGTGAAGGGTTATGCGCTCTCCGGTGCAAGGCGGAAGTGGTTGACCGGTTGGGCACGTCTGCGGAGCGAGAACAGCAGGAGAGGAGGTGTGCTGGCGGGATCGAGCTGCCGGGAGGTGTCTGGGGATGGCTGCGCACGGAGGTAGCACAACCGTGTCTGAGCCTGCGCCCGTAGGAGTCCCCAGCGACGCGGCTCATCCGCCCCGAAGTTGCCGCGCGTGTCGCTGGTTGAGAGCGCCCGGGACGTCCGCGGTGCTCCGGCTTGTGCCCACCTGGGGTGCGACACCCACTCGCGGCCGTGACCGGCGGTTCTCTTTTGGCGGGGCATCAGGTTGTCCGAGTGCACCCGCGGGTGACCGCTGACGATGGCAGAACGACGACTTGGGCCTGACCCGGGAGCGCGGCTCAACCTGCGGACACGTGTGGACCGGTTCGATGGTCTACAAGCCGTCGTCGCGCGCTGGAGCGCTGAGCCGGTGCCGAAGTGTCGCCGTAGGCCTGTTGGGATCAGGTCAGCTGAGCCAGTGCAGCATCGATGGCCCTGTGGAAGGTCGGGTAGGCGTAAATCATGGTCCGCAGAGTCTCGAGTGGGACTTCCGCGTGGACTGCCAGTGTCAGGAGCCCGAGTATCTCTCCGCCGGCAGGGCCGACCACCGTGGCCCCGACGAGCACACCTCGGTCCGCGTCGGCGACGACCTTGATCACGCCGGCGCTGCCGGGGCCGTGCGTGAACCCGCGGGAGGATGCCCCGGGGTCACTGAGGCCGATGCGCACCGTGAGACCGGCTGCGCGTGCCTTTTGCTCAGTGAGCCCGACTCCGGCGACCTCCGGGTCGGTGAAGGTCACGTGCGGGACCGCGTGATAGCTCGCGGCAGGCCCCTGCCGACCGAGAATGTCGGCCAGTGCGATGGCCTGCTGGTACATCGACATGTGCGTGTACGCACCGTGACCGGTTACGTCCCCGATGGCCCACACGCCAGTCGCGGCGGTGTCCACGCCGCGGAGGCGAAGTCGCTCGTCCACCTCAAGCACGCGAGCGTCGGCCTTGAGGCCGATGCTTTCAAGTCCGAGGTGGTCGAAGTTCGGCTGTCGGCCGGCAGCGACGAGCAGCCTTTCGGCCGTGCTGACCTGACCGGTGCTCAGCGTGAGGGTGAACTGGTCGTCCGCGTAGGCGATGTCCATGACATCGACACCGGTCAGGACGCGGATACCTTCATCTGTGAAGACCTGCTCCAAGGCCTGTGACGCCTCGGGCTCGTCGCGGGCCAGGAGCCGCTCGCCGTGCTGCAGGACGGTGACGGCAACGTCGAACCGCGACATGACCTGGGCGATCTCACAGCCGATGGGACCCCCGCCGAGAATGAGGAGAGATTTCGGCAGCCGGGTCAGCTGTGCGACGTCGCGGTTCGTCCAGTACGGCGCGTCACGCAGCCCGTTGACGGCAGGGACTGCCGGGCGGGTCCCAGGGTTGAGCACGACGCCGCGTCGTGCCGCATAGTTGACGGTCTCACCGTCGGAGGTGTGAACGAGGACGCGGCCTGGCCCAGCCAGCCGACCGGTTCCGTGATGTACCACGGCGCCGGCGGCCTCGAGACGCTCGACGGCGACGGTGTCGTCCCAGCCGTCGGTGGCCTCCCGGTTGATGCGCTTCGCCACTGGTTCCCAGGACGGCTCGACCTTCACCTCACCGGCGAGTTCGTTGACGCGGCGTGCCTCAGCAAGCGCGCTCGCCGCACGAGTCATCATCTTCGTCGGGATGCACGCGTAGTAGGGGCACTCTCCCCCGACTAGGTGCTTGTCGACGGCAACCACCTGTAGCCCCGCCTTGGCGGCGCCCGCGGCGAGCGCCTCCCCACCGGCACCCATTCCAATGATGACTAGGTCAACGACGTGCTCGCTCATGTCAGCCAGCATCGGTGCGGGGACTCCGGTTCCGGCAGCGCGAGCCGGGCCTTGGGGCGCACAGAACGGGTCATGCGCGTGGTGTCGAGCGGTCGCCCGTCGCGATTTCTGGACGCTGTGGCGTCGATCGGTCTCTGACATGTGTCGGGGTCACGGTTCGGCGGCACCCCGGCGCCTTGCCGTCGCACGGCCGCAGTTCGGGGGCGCTTGGCTCCGCCACTCGCCTCACCGCGCCTGCCCGGGCGGGCATTGTTGCGTGGTGGCGCGGGCCTGTAAGAGGATCCGCTCGGGCGGCCTGCGACTCGGATGGAGCACCTTCATGATCGATCAAAACGAGCCGGAACTTGAGCGCGCCGACGCCCGCCCCTCGAGTCGGCAGACCCAACGTTCCTCGCTGCTGCACGGCGGACCGGCGGGAGCGGGCGAACTGGCCGAGCAGCTGCGTGCCGCGGTCCTTGAGATGACCAAGTGGATGCAGGAGTTCGGCAGTTACGTCCCGCACCCGTCGCTGGGCGTACCCACGTCCACCCTTGAGGAAGTCACCGCGCAGCTGCGCAGCCGGCTCCGGGACAACTACCCGTTCTTCCACCCGCGCTACGTCGGGCAGATGCTGAAGCCGCCGCACCCGGCCGCCGTCATCGGCTATGTCACCGCGATGTTGGTTAACCCGAACAACCACGCCCTAGACGGTGGCCCTGCAACCGCGCATCTGGAGAAGGAGGTCGTAACCGAGCTCGCACGCATGTTCGGGTTCGAGCAGCATCTGGGTCACCTCACCAGCAGCGGGACAATCGCGAACCTGGAGGCGCTCTACATCGCGCGCCAGACGCACCCCGGTAAAGCGGTTGCTTTCAGCAGTGACGCGCATTACACGCACTCGCGAATGTGTCAGGTGCTAGGCATCGACGGTGTACCCATACCCACGACGTCGGACGGCACCATGGACGTCGAGGCCCTGCAGCGAGCGTTGTCCACGGGGAGCATCGGCACGGTGGTCGCCACAGCCGGAACGACGGGCCTGGGAGCAGTCGACCCGATCCATGACATCTTGGCCCTGTGCCGGGAAGCCGATGCGCGGCTGCATGTCGACGCTGCCTACGGCGGGTTCTTCACACTGATCGCCGATGACAGCCCCGACGGAGTGGCGCGGGCACCGTTCGGCGCGATCAAAGAGTGCGACTCGGTCGTCATCGACCCGCATAAGCACGGGCTGCAGCCCTACGGATGCGGCGCGGTCATCTTCAAGGATCCGACGGTCGCCCGTCACTACCTGCACGACTCCCCGTACACATACTTCACCTCCGACGAGCTCCACTTGGGTGAGATCTCACTGGAGTGCTCTCGTGCCGGCGCCGCAGCCGCGGCCCTATGGACGACACTTCAGGTGCTGCCTCTCAGCGGTCAAGGGCTCGGTGCAGCGCTGCGACCGGTGCGCCGGGCCACGCTGGCGTGGGCCAGCCTCATCGAGCAGTCCCCGAACCTGGCCCTTTACCAAACGCCGCAGTTGGACATCCTGACGTACTTCCCGACGCGTGGGCGCCTGTCCGAGGTTGATGCGGCCAGTGCCCAGGCCATGGCGGACGGGATGACCCTCCCGGCGGCGGAGTCGCTGTTCCTGGCCACCTACACGGTGGACGGTTCGGCGCTGGCTGCGCGGCGACACCGCATCGAGGCCGACGTGCCGTCTGGGCGCGTCCTGCGCAGTGTCCTCATGAAGCCGGAGGTTGAGGTCCTCGTGCCGCAATTGCACGAACGGCTAGAGGCGCTGTTGCATTGAGGTTTTAGGCTGGGTTGGATCTGCCCGACGCTGGCTTGGGCGGCGCGGCAGATCGGTCGCCGCCACCGTTCATCCGCGGCCATGCTGCGAAAAGGCGACTCCCGATCATTGCCGGAGGCAGCTCTCGGTGACCGCTGATCAGATCCGGTGGCCGGACCCGCGGCATAGCTCGATTCGGTCAAGGGAACCTGGGCTGTGGAGCGACGTGTGCTCTCTCTGGAGTTCCTGGGCTTCTCTCTCGTTCGCGACTGCGAGCAACTCCTGACCGATCTGGTCAAGTCGCGACTCCGTGGCCCGGGGACTCTCCGCCGAGCCAGTCGTGCCCTGAATGATTAGTTGGTCGAGGGCGACACCCATCCGTTCGGCGTGGTGCATCGTGGCCAGGAGGTCGCGCCACCGGTCGCCCTCTTTGGCGTTCTCGATGTCCGACTCGGGGACGCCGGCGGCCGTGAGGATCTCGAGGTACCGGTGTTCGCGGCGGGTCTCGAGGATGGCGGCGCCCTCAGCGGCGGCCCGGTCCGGGCTGGCCGCGGCTGCTGCCTCTGCAGCTCCGGTGGCGGTCGCGGAGGTGTCGGCGCCGGGCCGGGCGAGGACGGCGCGGAGCACGTCGGCGGGATCGAGTGGGTCGATGCCGTCGTGGGCCGTCTGTTGGTCGGGGTCCCACATCGTGTCGACGTAGAACCGGTTGCACTCGCGGCCCCGGGTGGCCATTACATAGAGCGGTTCTCGGGTGGTGCTGGCGGTGACGTAGGCGTGGGCGGTGTCGACGCTGCGGCCCTGGGCGCGGTGCGCGGTCGTGGCGTAGCCGAGCTCGACATGCCCGCGCACGTAGTCCGCGGGGAGCGTCACGACGCGGCCGCCGGTGGGGCGCCGGACCCGCAGCGACCCGTCCGGGAGGGTTTGGGTGACGACCCACTGGTCGCCGTTCTTGACCCAATCCCCCACACTGTTACCCGGGTCCCCGGATCGCTTGGTGTCGTTGCTGGTGTCATCGGCGGTGGTGAGGTCGCGTTGGTTGAGCCGGGTGATGATGTGGTCGCCGGTTCCGATCGTCGACCCGTCGGCGACGGTGACCCCGTCGGGGGTGACGGCGCCGGTGGCGACGCGGTGGGACCGGGCGCGGGTGTTGAGGTCGGTGACGGTCTGCGCGTCGGCGGCAATCATCAGCGAGCTGCGGCCGGCGGTGATGTCGGCCTGCCAGGCCTGGAAGAGTGCGTCCAGCACGGTGTCGCGGTCGCCGCCGACGACCCGGCCGCGGCGCACGTACTCGTCGGCCGCCCCAGGCCGGCCGGTGCGGAGCCTGAGGGTGGCGTCGCGTTCCCACTCGTGCCGGAACCGGCGCACGTCGAGCAGCTGCGGGACGTCGTCACGGTCGGTCGCGAGCAGCCTGAACGCGCCCCCCGCAGCGACCGGGGAGAGCTGGGCCCAGTCGCCGACGAGGAGGACCTTCGCGCCCGAGTGCCGGGCCTGGGTGGTGATCTGATCGAGCTCGAGGGTGCCGGCCATCGACGCCTCGTCGATGATGACCAGCTGCCCCGGCCGCAGCCGCCACCGGTCGACCTCGTCCGCGGTCCGCCTCGCTTGGCGGAGCAGGGCGCGAGTCCGCAGCGAGGGGCTGGCCCGGTCCAGCCGGGCCTTGAGCGCCTCGAGCCTGGCCTGCCGGTCCGGGAGGCGGGCGGCCTCGACCAGCCATTTGGTCGTGTTCTCGGTCGGGACGCCGACGGCGTCGGCGAGAACCTGCGCGGCGGCCGCGGACGGGGCGAGCCCGACCACCGAGCCCGGCCCGAACTGCGCCTCCCACACGGCGCGGACCCCGGCCATGGTGGTCGACTTCCCGGTGCCGGCCGGGCCGACGAGGACGTCCAGGACCCGCCCCGAGGTCGCGATCCGGCGCACGGCGTCGGCCTGCTCCGCCGAGAGCGGATGGGCCCGTCCCGGCAGTTCTTGCGCGGCGACGGCGGCCGCCACGTCCGCGTCGACGATGGGGGCGTTGACCGCCCGCCCGGCGTCGAGGAGGCGCTGTTCGGCCTCGATGAGCTCCCGGCTCGTGTACTGCACCGAGTCCCGAGGCCGGAACCGGGACGTGCCGTCCGGGCGGCGCAACCCGTCCGGGAGCAGGTCGAGCGCGGCGTCGTCGGGGATGAGCCGGACCGCCCGCTCCAGCGCCATCTCCGTGACGTGCTCGGCGACGCGGACGCGGTCGTCGGGGTCGTGGAAGCGGACGCCGGCGACCTGTCGGAGCACCTCCGCCAGGAGGTTCGCGCGGGTGAACGTGGCCCGTTTCGCGGCGACGTTCTCCAGGGCGACCCGGGCGGCGTCGGCGAGGATCTCCTCCGCCAGGTCGGAGGCTTGCAGCCGGGGCAGGTCGTTGCGGCCGGCGAGGCTCGCCACCCACGCCTGCTGCCCAGCCACGTTCGCGCCCACGCCAGTTCCCATGTACGGTGCGGCGCGGGTCCGCCACCTGGCGATGAGCTCGGAGAGGGAGGCGAGGTGCTTGTCCGGGCGGGTTTCGAGGGTGGCCTGCTGCCGCAGCCTGAGCACCTCCGCGCTGGTGGGCTGCCGGCCGTGCGCGGCGACGAAGCCGGCCAAGAGCCGCTCCTTGGCCGCGTCGATCTGGCTCGAGCGCTGCGAGAACTCCTCCGCCAAGGCCGGCGGGACGCCGGTGATCTCCCACCTCGGTTCGCCCGACCGGGCCCGCCGCCGCGGCTCCCACCCCACCCCCAGCTCTGTGGTGAGCAGGTCCGCGAGGACGCCGTTGTACAGCTCGGACAGGCCGACCGCGGCCCGGAACAGGGCCTTGGAATCGAGGGTGCGCCACCCGCCGTCCGAGGCGGCCTGGACCCGGTTCAGGACGACGACGTGGGTGTGCAGCTGCGGGTCACCGGCGCGGGAGTCCCAGTGGTCGAATGCCGCCGCCACCACGCCGCGCACGTCCTGCGACACCACCCCACCGCGGCCGGTCCGGGTCGCGAACACCTCCCGCTCCGCGTAGCCGATGACGAGCTCCAGCGCCGCCGCATGCGCCGCGTGGATCCGGGCCCGGGTGGCCGGGTCCGCGAGCGCCCACGCCACCGACACCGACTTCGGCGCCGAGAACGTCAGGTCGAACCCCGCCACCGTCCGGGCCGCCTTCCGGCCCCGACCTCCCGCGCCATCTGGCGCGGGAAGGGCCGGCCGGTCAGCGGCCGGGGCGCGCCCCAGCGGGGCCCCCGTGACCGGGTCCTGCAGCATCCCGAGCATCCGCCACAGCGGCTCCTCCGACACCTCCGAGCCGGGTTCGAGGCCGCGGCCGGCGTCCAAACCATGCAGCCCCGCGCCGAGGAACCGGCCCGGCGGGGTGCCCTCCGCCGTGTAATAGGCGGTCAGCGGGTCCGAGGTCCGGCCCGCGGCGTCGGCGCGGGCGACCGAGGACATGAGGTACCGGTACCCGGCCCCCAGCGTCATCCGCCTGATCGACATCGTCACACCCCAGACCACGACCGCGCCGGGGCACCCCCGGGACCGGGCGGCCACCTTGGTGCCAGACGTGTGGAGCAAATGGTTGAGCGTCTGGCGGTGCGCGCTTTCTGAGCATCCCCGCGAATGGCCAGACCACTGTCGAGGTCAGTCGAGTCAGATCGGCCGAAGCGAGACCCGCTGAATGACGGATCCTGGTGGGGTCGCGCGTGAGGCTCGGGAATGACCTTGTCAACGAGCGGCGCTCAGGGCGTGGTGAGTGAGTACGCCCCACTCAGGACGACGGCCGACCGTGGGCCTAATGGTGGACTGGCCCGTGCCTCCGGTCCGCAGAGAGATCCGGGGCCAGTACTTGACGGGAAGGAACCGCCGAGCGGCGCGCTCGAACGTCGATTGGCCGATGAGCATGGTGTCCCCCTGCGCGCGTCAGCCAGCCGACGACTCAGGCACAAGGAGGAACCATGAGCCCCTTCCCGGTTGACCCGGACGCGCGAAAGCGACTGCAGAATGCACAGCGAGCAGAAACCGATGCCCTTCGCACAGCCGAAAACGCATTGCGCGCTCGAGACAAGGCACGCGAGCGCCTCGATGAGCGAGAGGCAGACTTGAGGTCGAGCCAGCGCGAGCTGATCGCTGTCTCAGGCCTGGATCGCGCCGCGACGCTCCTAGGCATGCCTGTCGGGGTGCTTCGACGGGAAGCGGCTCGCGTCGGTCGAACGGCGAACCGAGCGTCTACGACCCCCGACCGCGGGTCCGATGGCTGAGGTTCTCGCGGTGTACCCGGCTGCCGGGCGCAAGCTCGCCGCTGTCACGTCAGTGGGCGGCGTCGTACTGGCGTTGCACTTCCTTCGGGATTCGCCCCCGAGCCGGCACGGCAAGACCCTCTCTGGCGGCCCACGCGCGGATCAAGGCACCCCGGGAGTCGCCCACCGGCTTGAGCACACGATGCAACGACGGTCCTCCATCAAGGCGACGGCCAGCCGAAGCCCACGACCCAAGTGCCCGACGCATAGCCGCAGCATTGGCTTCGCTCAAGTCGATGACGTAGTCGATGCCGTCCAGCGAGAAGCTCACCGTTTCGGAGGCATCACTGCCGTCAATGTCGTCAACCAAAATCGTGATGGTCTGCGATGCCATGCCCTCAACGTACTGGCGTCGGCCATGTGCCTATACCTGGCGCGCCAGTTCGCAAGCGATGGACTAAGCCAGGCGCAGGCGTCAGCGGTTATTGGCTCAAGCACCTGGCCAGCGAACTGTGAGCATCGTCGAACGCTCGATGGCGCGCCAGGCGTGCACGACGCCCGGCCCCCACATGACGTAGTCACCCGGTTTCACCAGCTCGACCTCCTGATCGGGCAGCCTCTGCACGAAGCGACCGGAGATGAGGATGAGGATCGACGTACGCGTCTCGCCCTCGGTCCACTCGGCTCGCTCCTCACCGGCCTCATGGATGCCCCACTTGATCTCGACGTCCCGCGAATGGCGGACGCTTCCCTCCGGCTCGATGAAACTGCCGACCAGCCAGCCCCTGTACGGGCTACCGTCCTCGAACGCATTACCAACGGCGATGCTCAACTGGCGACTCCGATCTCGAAAGGCAGTGGGGTCACTCGTTCTGGGTTCAGTTCGGCGAGTCGCTTCAACCCTAGTGCGAAAGCCACCAGCCCCTCGTTGGACCACCCCGGGTCATGGATGAGCGCCACCAACCCGTCCCGGTCGAGGCTGGAGTAGACCCGTAGGCGGGCGGCCTCCCAGTTCGCTTCGATGGCTCCGCCGAAGCGCCTCCAGAACTCCTCGTCGTGTACCGCCACGAGCGCCGGCAGTTCATAGTTGCCGGTGACGGCGTTGATCCCGAATCCGGTGAGCATCATCTCCCACCCCTCCGCGACGTCGAGCCACCGCATCGGTTCGCTCATCCGCGAGGGATGCATTGGCGCGGCGAGAGCCCGATGGCCGTGGCTGCCGTCGAGCTCTTCGCGCCCGAAGAGCTCCTCTTCCAGCTCGCGTCGCAGGCTTGCACCGACGTTCACCTCACGGCCGGCGTCCGCCATCGGCTGGTGGAAGCACTTCGGAATGGTTGCCAGGAGCCCCGACGCGTTCACAACCCGCGAACTCCGTTCCTGAACGAGCAAGACGTAGTCCGCGCGCTGCCCAGCGTCTGGTGGTCTAGCAAATGCGCACAGCGCTTGTCCCCCGCCGGCACAGACTCGCAGCTCGGGCCTCAAGAGTTCCACCGGACTGGGCATCAGTTGCTGGCGCAGGTTGTGCCCGACTCGTTCCCCGGCAACGACGCCACACAGCTCTGTCTCGAGCAGGTCCCAGGTCAGCGCGTACCTGGAGAACGTGTCCAGGGCGAAGTGCATTGACGGCTGTGTGCCATCCGGTGCGCTGGTGAGCCGGAAGATCGGCGCATCGATGAATCGCGTTCGGGCCACAACGATTTCCGCGAGGCGTGCAATGGCGGCATCGTGGAGCTGATCGTCCGCGGCAACATCGCTCGGCGCGGCGTCATGCACCAGACGGAACGGTCCTTCCCGGGCTAGCAACTCGGACCGCAGGGCCATCCACAGGTCAGAGCTGACGAGGGACGTGGGCTCCAGGCCAAGCGGCCCGTCCACAAGAAGGAAACCGTGACCGTCAGGCATCGCCCCGTAGAACCGACGTAACTCCCGCGCGATGTCGCCGCGGCCTGCCTTGCCGCGCGCCCGGATCCTTTGATGCACGCCGCCAGGCCCGGTCGAAGCTAGATGGGCAAGAAGATCGGCGCGGGCGGCGCCTGGCGGCGCGCCGCGCCTGGTATCCAGCCCTTGGAGGGCTTCCGAAAGGCTCGGGTCTGCGTCGAGTCGCCGTTTCCACCGACGCAGATCTGAGGCGCCGGCTTCGATCTGACCTGAAAGGCCGTCGAAGCGCTCACGCTCCTCATCTGCGGCTCGCGTGAGCATGGTGTCGAGCGCCTGCTGGAGGTCAAGGGTCAGACGCATCGTCGAGTTGGCGTGCCACTTGGCAACGGTCCGGGGCGCACACCCCAAGCGCTCGGCATACGCCTCGTTGGTGAGCCTGAGCGCCTTCTGCAGCCAACAGGCTTCCCGTGGCGTCCACTCCGTGACCACCATGCCCATGGACTCACATCCGGACGACTCGGGGCACCACTCGTCGGGCTGAGTGCACTGGGAGTGCATTGCGAGGTCATGTTGCCCCAGGCACGCCACTGCCTGACTGGAGTCATGAACCTCCTGGCTGTCGCGACGCGCAGGCTCGCGCCTCGGCGACCGTCGTTGCCAGACGCGACTGCGCAGACCGGTCCGGCGTGCTTCGCCGCGCCGGGTCAGTTCGCCGGTGACACGCTGATCGAGCCATACGCGACGTACGGCATGAAATGTGCACATGGCGGCTCGCTGGAGCCTCGACCGCCCGCCGGGCCACCGCCACCGGCTCCCGTCGGGTCAAGTCGCAAGAACTGCCCTGTGGAGAACTTCGGCGCGCAGGTGTCGAACTTCCACAGAATCGTTCTCGGCTCCTGCGAGCACGCGCCGACCAAGAGGACAACGAATGGAAGGTGCGACGCGGCGAGCGTCGCCGAGGCAAGCGAGGAACTGTCATGAAGCAGAGTGAGACCAGGGGTCGTCTTCTCGCGACATCGCTCAGGGCGTGCCCACCCCTCAACCAACCATCACCTGAACGCGAGGCCTTGTGGTTCGCCGTGCAACAGGCCATCTGCACGCGCGGTCTGTGCCTGGTCACGCCCCTCGGCTCCCGATCCGCGATACCGGTGACACCGGAGCACTCGACCGACGAGCTCTTGTCCGCCATGGAGTGGCTCATGGATCACGAGCACGAAGCCAGGCGCCTCTCGGCGGAACGCCTGTTCATCAAGCTGCGCGGCGTCGCCACCCGAGGAGCCGGCGGATCCGCTCGCGCGGCCCAGAACGATGCCCTTCATGGCCTGACGCACGTCGCACCCGGGGACCCGGTTGCCTTCACCGATGTCGATCCCATGGACGTCGCGTCATGAGTGATAGCCACTTTGAATCCTGGGCCGCGACGCAGCTCGACCTCGACACTCACTCGGCCTCCGAGCTCAAGCTCGGCCCGGTGTTCGACGTCTTCATCTCCCGCATCGAGGCTGCACGGGCACGTGGCGCAGCGGACCCGCTGCAGACCGTCACAGCGAAGGTCGCGGGTGGCAACTCCCGGGCCTGCACGAAGCGGATGTTGGAGCAGCTGGGGTTCACTGCCTCTCAACGTCGAGCGGTTCACCGCCTCATGGCCGGCTCGCCATCAGGCGGGCCCGGGCTGCTGAGGCTCTATGTGGAGGGCGCGTCGTTGACCGATAAGCAACGGACATACGCCCGTCGCCAAGTTCAACAGGTGCGGGCAGCCACGTCGTCGCGGATCGGCGCGAGCCCGTCGTGTGTAGCCAACGCCTGCACGCCGTAGAGCACGGCTACACCGAGAACCGCCACCGAAGGCGTGTCCGGCCCCGTGAGCAGCCGGGCATTGCCGTCGCCGTAGTCGAGCACGCAGGCCCCGCGCCCCAGGTCCACGTGAAAGCCGACCAACGACCCCCACCACAACGAGACCACGCGTCGGTCCGGCAGCGTGACCCTCAGTCGGCGCTCGGTCAGAAGCGCAGTCGTCATGAGAGGCGAAGACCATCCGCCGCTGACCTCGTGAGCAAGCCACAAGCGGAAATCGCGATAAGCAGTCTCGCCCGGCTCCAGAACGATGCCGCGGACCATGACGTCGACGAACTGGCCCGGGGACCGGCCGGCGAGCTCCAGCGCCAAGCGGCGCGCTTCCTCGGCGCTGGCCGAGTGTTGCGACCTCGGTGGCCCTGGTACCGCGCGCCGAAACAGACCCATGCAACCCACCTCCTTCGCAAATCTGACCCCCTTCTTGGGGCACCACTCGGAAGCCAGGGCACGATGGTGCCCCCGTCCGGTCGTCACAAGGCCATGCCCGCACTTCCCGCCGTAGCTGGCGTCGCCGCCCTCCTGGCCGGAGCAGCCGGCACCCTCGGGCTCGTGACGGTTGCAGCAACCACGACCCAAGCGAACGAGGCGCTCCCCGCCTGCGTATCGAGCGGACCCATTGCCGGCCTGAGCCCGTCGCAGGCGCAGAACGCACGCACGATCGTCGCGGTGGCCCGCCAACGGGAAGGTGACCAGGCAGCACTGATCGCTCTCATGGTCGGCCTCGCCGAGTCAGACCTGCGCGTCCTCGCCAACCCAAACGACCCCTCCGGAGACGCCTACCCGAACCAGGGCATCGGCCACGACCATGACTCGCTCGGCTTGTTCCAGCAACGCCCGGGCTGGGGCACGGCCGCGGAGCGGATGAGCCCCACTGCGTCCACGAACCTTTTCCTCGATGCCCTTATCGCCGTGCCGAACTGGCGCGCGATGACTCCCTGGAATGCAGCCCAGATGGTTCAGCGCTCGGCCTTCACCGGCACACCGACATCATCGAATCGCGGCTCCACCGTCGTCGGTGGGAACTACCTCGCGCGGGCGGGGCGGGCAGCATCGATCCTCGCGACCATCGACGGAGGGCCCCAACCCGACTGCGGCGCCGCACCCCTCGATGTCCTCGAGCCGGGGGCAGCGGACGACTACGGCCTTCCGGAGACCTACGCGATTCCGCCATCAACAAGTGCACCGGCCCGCGCGGCCGTCGCCTTCGCCCTGGCGCAGCTCGGTAAGCCCTACCAATGGGGCGGCAACGGACCGGGTGCTTTTGACTGCTCCGGCCTGACTCAACAGGCATGGGCTCGAGGTGGTGTCGGGATCGGCAGGGTTGTCGGCCAGCAGCTGGCGGATGGCACTCCGACGACCATCGGCGCGCTGCAGCCAGGAGACCTTGTGATGATCCCTGGGTCTCTCGGCACGCTCGCTCGGCCAGGTCACGTCGGCATGTACATCGGCAACGGTCTCGTCGTGAACGCCCCGCGAACCGGCGACGTCGTTCGCATCGTGACTCTGCGCTCCTTCATCAACAAGGGACTGGCCGGCCTGAGGCACATCTCCTGAACCGATCACGCCGCCCTCAGGTGGTCTTCCTTCCCGCTCTTGAACCGCGCCCGTGCCAGTCCGGTCTGTATCCCGCTGTGGCTCAAGCGATCCGGACCCGGCGCGACGAACGCAGCTCCACCTTCGCGCCAGTGGCCGAATAGTGCCCCGACCAATCCCTAGGACGACTACGCGCGGCGACTCGTCCGCGTAAGGCTGCGAAAGGTTCCGTCATGTACGCCTCCATCATCACGCTCGCGAACGACATCGCACCGAACACCGACGGCGTCCCCGGCATCGCCGCACTGCAGCGCATCGTCGGTGGACTCCTGACGCTTGGCCTCGTTGCCGCGGTCGCTGGAGTGGCCCTCTCCTCCATCGCGTGGGCGATCGGCTCCCACTCGTCGAACCCCCACGTGGCCGGCAGGGGCAAGACCGGCGTCCTGGTGTCTGTCGGTGCCGCGATGCTCATCGGGGCGGCCAACACTCTGGTCAACTTCTTCAGCAGCGCCGGCGCCGCGGTCCGATGAGGCCTCCACGGCGCCCCCGCTCACGACTCATGGTCGCGGTCGCGCTCCTGGCTCTCGCGAGCGGAGCTACCGCCTTCGCCGCGACCGGACGCTCGACAGGCGCGGACCCCGGCGCCTCAGTCCCCGTGCCACCCCCGGCGACGTCAGAGCCACTCCGAGACCTGACGCCGGCGCCGAACGGCACGGCTGGGCCCAATGAGGCCGAGAACGCCCCGGCCGCCGAGATCGGCCGCCTGCAGGTGATGCCAGCCGTTGAGATGGTGCCGTCCCTCCCCCGAATCGCGGGCGAGGCCTCGCGGCAGCCGGACCTCTATGCGGCAGAGTTCGTCCGCCGCCTCCTCACCCAGGACTACTCCCGCCCCCGCGACGAACTCCTGGCCTGGGTCCAAGGGGAATCGGCCACCACCACCGATCCTCTCGTGGTGGGCATGGTGCCGCCGGACTTGCGCCACAAGCTGGCCGTCTTCTCGGCAACCGACAACGGCGCAGAGCCTGCGCCAGTGCCGAACGCCCGCGACTGGGCGTCCCTGGCGCTGCAAAAGGCCACAACGCGAGTTGTCATCGACCGAGTCGAAGAGCCATTCGCCTGGACCAACGCGGTCTCGGCCGGACGCGTCACCGACCCGGGCATCACCGCCCGCGACGTGAGCGCGACCGTCTCTCGGACCACCGACGTCGACGGGCGACGGCACACCTTGACCTTCTCCGTGGGCATCACGATGAACCTCGAGGGCCCGCCAAGCCGGTCGACGTGGGGCTGCGTCGCGGTGATCTCCTACACGGCTGTACAGGTGAGCTGACATGGCCTGCGACGGCATCTTCCAGCTCAACCCCGTCTGCCTGGCGACCGGCGCCGCCCAGGCTGGCACGGGCGTCGCCGCCGACGTTGCCCAAGGCGCGTTCGGCAGCATCGCAACCTCCTTCGGCACCGCCGCCAACAGCGCCACCTCTTGGCTCTGGAAGGAGCTCAACGACGCGACCACCCTCGACCTGACCTCGCCGCGGCTGCTGCGGGAGATGGCCGTGACCGGCGCCATCGCCGCGGTGCTCTGCATTGGACTCTTTCTCGTGCAGGTCACCGCCGCGGCCGTTCGCGGACGCCCGATCGCCCTCGCAAGAGCGTGCGGTGGACTAGTCATCAGCTTCGTCGGTTCAGCCTTCGCGCTGGGAACCACTCGGCTGCTGCTCGGCGCGGTCGACTCACTGAGCAACGGCGTCGTGCAGTACACGCTCGGCACCGACATCGACGGCCTCGGAGGCGCGCTCTCCTTCGGCAACCTAGCCGCGATGCAGAACCCGGCGGTCATCATCCTCTTCGCGCTCGTGATCCTCGCCGCGGTCGTCGTCGTTTGGGCAGCGATGATGATCCGCAAGCTGATGCTGCTAGTGGCAGCGGTCCTGGCGCCCCTCGCCTTCGCCGGCGCCACCGCCGACTTCACTCGAGGTTGGGTCCGCAGGTGGATAGAACTCGTCGCGGCCATGATCGCCTCGAAGCTCCTGCTCGTCATCATCCTCAGCATGGGCGTCGCCGTGATCAACGGCGCCGGACAGGCGGGATCTGACCCCGGCCAGCAGACGACGCAGCTGGCCGGTGGGGCACTGATACTGCTCCTCGGGGGGTTCGCACCGTGGATGGCCATCCGCATGTTCCACTTCGCCGGCGACAGCATCCACGCCGCGCATGCCGCGGCGGGGCACACCGCTGCCGGCGCGCAGGCCGCGATAGCCGCGCCGCACAAGGTGGCGGCCCTGCAGGGCTCCGCCCGGGCCCTGACGGGCAGCCTCGGGAGCCGGGGCAGCGGCTGGCACCGCGGCGGTGGTCTGCCGCCTGCACCACCCCGCCCCGCGATCGCCGGCGCAGGATCCGGCATTTCGCCGGTCACCCTCGGAGGCGGCGGCGCTTCAAGGCAGGCTGGGACGGCCGCGTCGACTGGTGGAGCCGCAGCCGCCACCTCGGCGGCCGTCCCAGCCATCGGCGCCATCGCCGCCGGAGCGGCACTCAAGACCGCCACGAACACCGTCGGGTCAGCCACCGAGAACGCGGCGTCTGTGGGTGGCGCAAGCGGGCCACACTCAGCGGTCCCCGCCTCCAACGCCCCCCCGTCGGCGGCCCCGATGAAGCACCAACCGTCGAGCACCTCCGGGAGCAGCTCATGACCGACACCACCACCAGGCCGTTCACCGTCCGATTCGCGCGACTGCCCCGTCGCGGCCTCCTGCTCGGGCTGTCGACCCCGCGCGTCCTGTGCGTGGCAGCCGCGGCCCTGGTCCTCATCGGCTCGATGGTCGCCGCCAGCACCATCGGTGCGATCACGAGCATGCCTGTCTGGGCCGGCTTCCTCGCCCTGGCCTTCCTGCGATGGGGCCACCGCCCGGTCGTTGAGGCCCTGCCGACAGGTGCGCACTACGCGACCCGAGCCGCAAGCACGCAGACCAGGTACCGCGCGCGACCCGACAAGCCGCGCCCCACCGGCACTCTGGCCCTACCCGGCGACGCCGCGGCCCTGCGGTTCCTTGTCGAGAAGGACGGCACCGCGATGCTGCACGACCCGCACGCGCAAACCCTCACCGTCGCAGGGCTGCTCAGCCACCCGGCGTACGTCCTGCTGGCCCCGCAAGAACAGGCCAGGCGAGTCCACGGCTGGGGCCGTGCCCTGGCTGCGTTGGCATCCTCGGGGACCGGTACGCGGGTTCAGGTCCTGGAGATCTCCCTCCCCGACGCCGGCCGGGGCATCACCGGGTGGTGGGACCAGCACGGCCTCAAGTCACCCAAGCAGTGGGCCGTCATCGAATACGAGCGGCTCATGAAGACAGCGGCGCCTGCGGCCTCCACCCACCGGACCCTCGTAGCTCTGTCACTTGACCTGCGTCTTGCGCACGCGCACATCCGGCAGGCCGGCCGCGGGATCGCCGGCGCCACCGCCTTCCTCAAGCAGGAGATGACCTCGTTCGAAAGCAGCCTGCGCTCGGCCGACCTTCAGCTCGTCAGCTGGCTCGACGAACCGGACCTCGCAGCCACACTGCGCGGCGCGTACGACCCCGGCTACGACACCGACAGCGACGTGCCCTGCACACTGGCAACCGCAGGCCCGATGGCCGTCGACGAACAGTGGGACCACGTCCGCCACGACAGCGCTTACTCCGCCGTGCTCTGGATCAGCGATTGGCCCCGGGTGTCCGCGCCGCCGTTCTTCCTGCACACCCTGGTGTTCCAGCCTGGCATCCGCAAGACCCTCTCCATCACCTACCAGCCGGTGCCTGCCGACGAGGCCATGCGCGACATCCGCAAGGCCAGGGTCGAGTACGCCACGGAAGCCAGCCAGAAGGCACGACTTGGAGTCATGGCCGACCTCGCCGACCGCGTCGAGGGGGAAGACGTCCTCGAACGCGAACGCGCCCTAATCGCCGGGCACGCCGACGTCCGATTCACCGGCCTCGTGACCATCACGGCGCCCAGCCGAGAGGAGCTGGAGGCAGCCATCGCCGAGATCGCACGCGCAGCGGTCCAGTCCGGCTGCGAGACGCGACGCCTCTACGGGCAGCAGGCGCGTGCCTTCGCGTCAGCAGCCCTACCCCTGGCCCGGAAGGTGAACTGATGCGCAGGCGACACGATGGCGCGTCGGCGCGGTCCCACGCCGGTGGCTTCTACGCGCCTGCCGACGCCCGGCACAGGCTGCGCGCCTACCGCGCGAGACCGGCCGACGTGCGCGAGGACGTCGGCACAGGAAATGCCGTCCGCCTGCGCGAGCCCGAGCCCTACGCCTCGCCCGGCGGCGAGGGCGGCCCCGAAGCGCTGCGGTCCCGACGCCGCTTCCGCCTACCGCCGCATCGAGCCACCAGCGATGTCGTGGCTGGCGCCTACCCGTTCCTCGCCGAGGCCGGCCTCGGCAGCGCCGGCGTCTACGTCGGCCAGGACGCCTGGTCCGGTGGCGGGTTCTGCTTCGACCCCTGGGTCCTCTACCAACAGGGCGTGCTGACCAACCCGAACTGCCTTCTCGCCGGCGTGGTCGGCAAGGGCAAGTCCTGCCTGGCCAAGTCGCTTGCCACCCGATCCATCGCCTTCGGCCGCCGCGTCTACGTCCCCGGCGACCCCAAGGGTGAATGGACCGTCGTCGCAGAGGCCGTCGGGGGCGCCGCGATCCGCCTCGGCGGCAGCGCAGGCAACCGCCTCAACCCCCTCGACCCCGGGCCACGCGACCACGGCCTCGGCGACACTCAATGGGAGGCGGTCCTGACCACCCGACGCCGCGTCCTCCTCGGCTCACTCGCCCAGTCAGCCCTCGGCCGCCCCCTCGCCTCCATCGAACACACGGCCCTGGATGCAGCCCTCGCACACACCGTGCGGACGTCGGCAACCCCCACGCTGCCGACGGTCGTCGAGGCGCTGCTCCAGCCCGCCGAAGCGATTGCGGGAGCCAGCATCAGTGAGCTGACCCGGGACGGTCGAGACCTCGGCCATGCGATGCGACGCCTCGTCGCAGGCGACCTCGCCGGCCTCTTCGACGGCCCATCTACCGTCGCCTTCGACCCAGACCTGCCCATGGTTTCCCTTGATCTGTCCGGCATCCAGGGCTCCGACCAGCTCATCGCCATGGTCATGACCTGTGCCTCGGCCTGGATGGAGTCCGCCCTGGCGGGCAGCGACGGTGGTCATCGCTGGGTGATCTACGACGAGGCGTGGCGGCTCATGCGCCAGCCAGCACTGCTGGCCCGCATGCAGTCACAGTGGAAGCTCTCCCGCGGCCTGGGCATCGCCAACCTGCTCGTGGTCCACCGCCTCTCCGACCTCGACGCGGTCGGCGACTCCGGCTCAGAGTCCCGCGCCCTCGCGCGAGGCCTCCTGGGCGACTGCTCGACAAAGGTGATCTACCAACAAGAGGTGAGCGAGGCGCCGCTGGCCGCCCGCGAGCTCGGCTTGTCCAGCGCCGAACTGGCCCAACTTCCTGACCTGCAACAAGGGGAAGGCCTCTGGCGCGTTGGCCAACGCTCCTTCGTGGTGCGCCACGTCGCCACCGAGGGCGAACTCTCCCTGTTTGACACCAACGCCCGCATGCGGCTCTGAAAGACCGGCGGCCGTCACTTGCGGGAGTGAGGCTGGTTGCCTTCAGCCGGGCCCAACACTTGGTGGGGGTCGGATCCACGGACTCGGCCCAGGTGCCGGCCCGGGCTCTGGTCAGTCTTTCTTGCCGGTCGGGTCGTCCAGTTCCGCGTCGGGGGCGTTCTTCCGGACCGATTCGATGCCCGCCAAGCACGCTCGGTGGGTCTCGTAGTTCTCACTTGTTGCGATCACCTGCCCGTTGGTGGCGACCAGATTGAAGTGATAGCCCTTGCCCGGCTGGTGGACGACGCGGAACTTCGCAGCCATGTCCTCTCCTTCTCGGCTTGGTCTTATGGCGCCCGTACCCGGCCCACCGCTTTGGCAACCCGCCGAGTGCCATACGCACCTGTCCCGGGCTGCCCGGCGCAGCCGGTCCCACTGAGCGCTCACGCGTCCGGTGACCGAGCCTTCGCGCCTGCAGCAGGCCCCAGCTCTGAACGGCAGACACACTCGCTCGGGCCACTGATCGCGTTGTCTGGCGGCCGTTGTCTCGTTCCATCGATGCCCGAACTGTCAGACCCGCGGTTGGCCGAGCCGGCGCAGGTCTTGGGCTACTGGCTCAGGCGACGTCCGCCGGGTCGAGGTCGGGCCTAGTCCTGTGCAGTCGCACGGCGTGGCGGAGCACGCCGGGTGCCGCGGAGGCGTCCGCCTCTACCTCCACAACGAAGGGCGCGATGACCGTCACTTCGGTCGGTTCGGTTGAGCCCCAGGCGAAGGTGCGCTCGAACGTCTCGCCGCTTGGGTGGAGTAAAGGCGAGAGCGCCTTACCGACTGCCTTCGGCAGTGAAGTCGTCGATCCCGCCGTGACTGGTCGACCCTCCTCGTCGACGTCACCCGGGAACGCCAGCACAAGCGCCGTAGGGGCGGCCGGGTCCCCGGTGAACCCGACCGCGAGCATGTCCAGCGTCTGCTTCGCTTTCACCTTCCACCACACTCGTTGACCCGGCACGGTCGGGTAGGTGCCGCCGGCGTCCTTGATGACCAGCCCCTCAATGCCACCAGCGGTCAGTGTTCGAAACCACTCTCGCGCGAGGGGCACGTCAGCGGTCTGCTGGCAAAGCACGATCGGGGAACCCATACGGACCAGAGCTTGCTCGAGCACCGCGCGGCGCTCGCGCAGGGGACGGCCGCGAAGGTCCTCGCCTCCACCCGCCAGCACATCGAACACAACGAGTTGGGCGGGGCGGCGCGCGGCCACCGCCCGGATCCGCCGACCGGCAGTCATCCGGGCCTGCAGACCCTCGAAGTCCAGTCGGCCCGCTACCGGGTCCCAGGCAATCACCTCTCCGTCCAGCACCAGGTCGCTTGGTAAGCGCGCGCTCAGAACGGGCGTCAGCTCGGGAAACAGCGGCGTGAGGTTGGTGCCGTTGCGCGAGTAGATGCGACCACCACCGACCAGTGCGCGGTAGCCGTCCCACTTCGGCTCCCACACCAGATCCCTAGCCCCTGAGGGCACGAGGTCATCGACGCGCCGAGCCAGCGCGACCGGCACACGCAACGACACCGCTGGCATGCCATCCACAATGCACCACCGCGACAGTCACCGCAGCCGCCGGAGGCCGGTAACCCGGCTCAAGACCAACTCGAACCGCGACCACCGGTTGGCTTCCTACGCGCGGGCACAGCTCAACGCGGCCACTGGCCCGTTGATGGCAGCAAGCCGCCGCCGGCTCCGGCCACGACCGAACGGCAGCTCTCGGCGTACCACGGCTAGCCGACCATGCCGACGCCGCGCGACAACACTAGATCTCCAACTCGGGGCGGATCAGTTGCGGCGGAAAGACGTAGGCGCATGACCACTGACGACGGGACAGGGCTGAGGCAACAAGCGCGCGAATCCAGCCGCGTGGGGCGCGGGCGCCAAGGTGTCCTCTGGCTCCCGACCCGGGCTGCGTCCGCGAGTGTGTTGTCAGTGGGCCGCGATGTAATGTACTCATGCAAACTCTCCGTCGCCCGCATGGGACGCCCGCCCGCCCAGCTGACCGCGAGTCGTCCGAAACATGAGCGAGCCAGCGCTGATCTTCACTCTTTGGTGGCTAGCGTTGGTGCTTATCCTTGGCTTCTTGGCCAGGAGCGCCTTCAACAACAAGATTGTCATCGGCGTCCGCATCTATCCGCGGGACGAACATCGCAGGCGCTATGAGCAGTGGATGATCCTGCCTTTGATCGGCCTCTTCACCTCCGTCGCGACCGGCATTGCGACCGGTCTCATAATCACTGGCGGTTGGGGGATGCTCTGGGGCTTCAATGTCCTCGCCGGATCGTTCTTCATAACGGTGAACCTCGGCCTCTGGTTCGGTCTGGTGAGGCGCAGGGGCTTGGCAGCGACTTGGGAGGCGGATTCGAGTCTGGAGGCTATATATGCTGAAGTGACACGCGAGCACGTAAACGAGCCTCTGCACGAGTCCCTGAAGAGTGCATTCGTCGAGCGTCTCTCGTCAATGCGGAGCGACGTTGAGGCGCAATGCATCGACAAGGCAAACGAAATGATCCCTGGCTTGTCGTGGGGCGATTGTCCGCGAGCAGGTTTCGGCGTCATTCAAGTCGGCGAAGCCACGCTCCGGGTTCCGGGAGTTAAGGTCTTGAGGTTCCTAGCGCGCCAGACGTTGCTACTGGCGGTCACCGGTGTGAGCGTTGCCGCAGCCCTATTGCTGCTGCGATTCGGTCACATCGACGCATTGAGGATCGTGGCTGTAACTTTAATGGTCTTCATGGCTGTGGGGTCGGCCTTCACAGCTGCGCGTGCGGAACTGGTGTACCGCAATCGCTTTCGCCTTGAGCGCGCTGAGATGATTGAGGAGGCTCTTGAGGCGATCGCGAAGAGTGATGGGGCAGGCATGGGCCGTGCCGCAGCCGGCACGAGTCGACGCGGCCGCCCGGGCAGTTCTTCTCGACGGTTCGTTCCGATGAGGCGCGCGCAGCGGCTAGCTGGGCAGATGCGCCAGGTTCGAGCGGACGGCTGGGCTCAGTCAGCCAAGTCGCGCAGTGCGAAGCGCCTCGACGTATCAGATCGGCGTTCTGACGCGCCAACTCGGACGAGGCTGTTCACACCGGATTGATGTGGACTGACGGGCATTGGTGGAGGCGCTGGCCGTCCGCTGTGCGGCGAAGTGATGCGGATGGCGGCCACGTACCACGGCATGATCGAAAGGCGATCGCGAGTTGGGCGGCCTCGGGCAAGCCCCAATGAACGGCCGCAAGGCTCAGCAACAACGCGGACCACGAGGACCTTTGCGACCCAAGCCTAGATCGCCGCGCACTCCTCGTGCACCCAGCCCAGTTCGTTCTTGGTGACGCTCGTTCCTTCCGTGTAGTAGTCGCCGCACACCTTGCACGCGGCTCTCCACTTGGCATGCACCACAAAGCGCGGTCCGGCCTTGGCTGCGACCGCCACCATCTCGGAGAGATCCAGCGGTGGGGTGACGGGCTGGCCCAGCATGCCGGCATTGGCCAACCGGTCAGCCACCTCGTTGAGGTTTGCTCCGGAGTGGCCCTTCACCCATCGAAACGTGACATCCGCGGACGCCGCCTCGACCAGCGGCTCCCACAAGTCCCGGTTCGCGACCGGCTTCTTCTGCGCGGCCTTCCATCCGTTGGCCCGCCACCTGCGCCACCAACCCTTGTCGAAGCAATCGACGACGTACTTCGAGTCCGACCACACCGTCAGCGGTCGGGGAAGGGCGTGGGCCGCTTCCAGAGCGGCCCGGATCTCCATCCGCTGGTTTGTCGTCGACGGGTCCCCGCCCAGACCGAACGTGTGCTCGTCGACCACCCACCCCCATCCACCTCGGCCACCCGGATTGCGTTCGCAAGCGCCATCCGTGTACACCACCGTGGCTGCCGTCATGGCTGGGCCTCCTAGCCGTCGGTATGGACTGATCCATGATGTTGCCTGGAGGCTAACGGCTTCGAGTCCGTCCCCCGCCCTCATCCCCGAGGCCGCTCGTGTGCGGCGGTATGACTGTGAGGATCGCCAACGCAGCCTGAAGGTGCTGGGCTGTGGTTGGTAACCACGAGTGTGACCCCCCGGAATGACTGGCTTTTGTGCCTTCGTGCGACCTGTCCGCTCGTGGTCACCAGCCCCGGCCCGGTTGGAGGAGCTGGCCTGATCAGGAGCTTGACCACCTGGCGTTAGCGGCGCCTGATGTGTCTCATCACAGTCCTGCCGAGCCTCCGTCCCGGACCGGAACCACGCCCCATCCGGCGAAGGAGAGAACGCATGAACAGTCTGACCGATCTGCGCGGGGTGGTCGATGTCGTCATCGGCGTCGACACCCACGTCCACACCCACTCCGCGGCGGTCATCGACAGCGCGACCGGTGGTGTACTCGGCGAGATCACCGTCGAGGCAACAGCCGCGGGCTATGCCGAGCTGATCGAGTTCGCCAACAACCACCCGATGTTGCGGGCCTGGGCGATCGAGGGGACCGGTGGTCACGACGCCGGTCTGAGCCGTCACCTGTTGGAGCTGTCGGAGATCGTCATCGAGTTGGATCGCCCGAAGCGGGCCGCCCGTCGCAACGGCGCGAAGTCCGACCCGCTCGATGCGATCCGCGCTGCGCGTGAGGCGATGGCTCGACCGCGGTTGGGAACTCCCCGCACGGGAGGCGATCGCCAAGCACTGTCAGTGCTTTTGGCTGCTCGCCGCTCCGCGATCAATGCCTCCACCGAGGCCCAGCAGCAGGTCTTCAGCCTGGTCATCGCAGCACCCGAACCCATCCGAACTAGGTTCCGCGGCCAGAAGCTTGCAGCGATGCTCAACACCGCCGCCAGCCTGCGAGTGCACGCCTCCTGGGACACCGAGACGACCAGCACCGTGCTGGTCCTGCGGACCTTGGCTCGCCGCGCGCACGCGATGCTGAAAGAGGCACGGGAACTGCAGAAGGCGATCCTGGCCATCATCCGCAACTGGCGCCCCGACCTTCTCCAGGCATTCGGCGTCGGACCGATTGTGGCCGCGACCGTGTTGTGCGCCTGGTCCCACCCCGGCCGTATCCACTCCGAGGCGGCGTTCGCGATGCTCGCCGGCGTGGCACCGGTCCCGGCGAACAGTGGCCAAGTCACCACCCGTTATCGGCTCAACCGATATGGCGATCGCGAGCTCAACAACGCACTGCACACCGTGGTTCAAGTTCGTATCCAGTACCAGCCTTCCACCCGCGACTACGTCGCTCGTCGCACCGCTGAGGGAAAGACCGGCCGCGAGATCAAACGCTGCCTGGCACGCTATGTCGCCCGCGACCTCTACCGCCTACTCGAAAGCGGGGCCGCAGCCGCTTGACGAAGCATAGGAGCGTCGGACGTCGACCAGACCGCTCGAATGGATGAACCGCGCGATGCAGGCCGTACAGGCGAGCGCACCAGGCGTGACCAAGGAGTGACGGGCGAAGCCCCTGCGCAGCACCTGCCGTTCTCACGTTGATGCTGCCTTCGCGAATGTCTCTGCGTGCGGTCCCTCACGGAGGTGATGCGATGGTGGCTATTGTCCGAGGTAGGCCGATTCCATTCTGGTGCGCAGGGGGTTGCGATGGCGAAGCGCAGGAGCGTCAGGGCGGCGTCGTTGCAGTACCAACGTGAGCGTGAACGGGCCTACGCTGCTCAACAGCGAGCCATTGCCAAAGCACAGCGCGACGCCGAGCGCGCTCGTGCCGCGCAAGCCCGGGCCACGGCCGCTGAACTCCGTGAGATGAAGCGGCGCTACTCCGAGAGCCGAGTCGCCGAGGTCATGGCGATGAACGACGATCTGGAGATTCGTACCGAGGCTCTGGCGACTTTGCTCGCCGATGCGCTGCTGACCGATAGTCGTTTGGACTTCGAGAGCCTCAAAGTGCACTCCGATCCTCCGCCGCGCCCCCAGACAGCAGTAGACACCCCCTTGCAGGTGCCGCGGCTCGAAGAGTTTCTGCCCGCCCCAAGGACTGGTTTCGTGGCCACGCTCGGCTTCGGCAAGACCAAACATGACGAGGCTGTGGCCGCCGCTCACAGGGATCACGCCGCCGCGCTGGAGGTCTACCGTCAGAAGGAAGACGCCCGCCTTAAGCAGCTCAAGCGGGCAAAGGCAATGCACGCCAAGTGGATCGATGACCACCAGCGACGCGAGGCGGAACAGCGCGCAGAGGTGGATGCGTTGCGAGATGCCTTCGCCCAGGGCGTTCCGGACGCAGTGGTGAGCTA
>NZ_JBNDHY010000055.1:0-27061 GCF_056755315.1 Monashia sp. HAY1-2A | reverse complement strand
GTGCCGAGCCATGGTGGTGAGGGGGCGGTTGCCGGGCAGGGCGAAGGGCAAGCGGAGCGGTTCGGGGAGTTCCCCCCCACTTCCACCCGGGCGCTCAGCATTGCTCCGCGTGCCGAGCCATGGTGGTGAGGGGGCGGTTGCCGGGCAGGGCGAAGGGCAAGCGGAGCGGTTCGGGGAGTTCCCCCCACTTCCCCCCGGGCGCTCAGCATTGCTCCGCGTGCCGAGCCATGGTGGTGAGGAGGGGTTGCAGGGCAGGGCGCGGTGGATCGCCGACGCTGGGCGGTCGCGGAGGGCGCGCGGCGGCTGCCGGGACCTTGCGCGGTGGCTGGCTCAGGTGGCGGAGCAATGCTGAGCGGCCGGGTGGAAGTGGGGACGGGCGAAGGAGGCGGCCTGGGCCGCTGTGGCACGGGGCCGCGGAGCGCGCGGATGCGGGGCACGGCGGCCGGACCTTGCGCGCGGTGGCTGGCTCAGGTGGCGGAGCAATGCTGAGCGGCCGGGTGGAAGTGGGGGGACGGGCGAAGGAGGCGGCCTGGGCCGCTGTGGCACGGGGGCCGCGGAGCGCGCGGATGCGGGGCACGGCGGCCGGACCTTGCCGGGTGGCTGGCTCAGGTGGCGGAGCAATGCTGAGGGCAGATGTGAGGGTACGTGGGAGGCCGTGTTCCGGCGTGTCATCGCGACGCTGGCACGTTGGCTCATGCGGCGGAGCAATGCCGAGCGGCCCATGGGCAGGGCGGGCGTCCGAACGAGGCCCGCTCCCCACCAGGCCGCTCCCCACCGGGCCGCTCCCCGCCAGGCCGATTCTGCAGCCGTCTCGCTTTCACGCGCGGGGCTGGTCAGCCGCCGACGTGCACCTGCGGGCGGCGGGCAGCATCCGGCTCGGCGCGCCGGATGATCTCGTGGGTCAGGGGCGGGATGTCACCCTCGCCGGCGAGGAGGAAGCGCAGGACATTCAGACCCGGCGGCTTCTCGCTCCACTCGAAGTAGATGTGCGGGGGCTTGCTCATCTGTTCGCGGACGTCGAGCAGCACCGCAGCGAGGACGTTGGGCACCGAGGGCCCCGTGGCCCGCAGGACGTAGTGCGCCCCGACGACGGCCGAGGTCACCTGCACCGTCGTGGCGAAGTCGCTCGCGTCGGTCACCTCGACCTCGAGGAAGATCGCTCCCTGCCGCGCCGTGAGGTGGTTGTGCATCCGCACCTCCATCGACTTGGCGCGGTACTCCTCCCGGTCGCCGGCGTCGATCTTGTTCGCGATGAACCGCAGCGGCTGCTGGCCGAGCGCCGCGTCGTCGAGAATGGCCCGCGCGCCCCCGTCGTACACGACGCGCTGCACCCGCAGCTCGGTGGAGCGCGCGATCCGGGACCACACGCTGATGACGACGATGAGCGCGATGAACAGCAGCGCGATGACCAGACCCTCCGGCCGCTCCTCGACGGTGATGGTGATCGTGTAGAGGAAGATCGCGCTGACCACGCCGAAGAACACCGCCGTGCCCCGGTGCCCGCGCCGCAGCTCGGTGAGGAACACGGCGACCGCAGCCGAGGTCATGAGCGCGAGCACGCCGGTGGCGTAGGCACCGGCCTGTTCGTCGACGTTCGCCCGGAACGCGAGGGTCACGACGGCGGCGATGAACGACAGGACGAGCACGAGCGGACGGGTCGAGCGCGCCCAGTCCGGCGCCATGCCGTATCGCGGCAGGTAGCGCGGCACGATGTTGAGCAGTCCCGCCATCGCCGACGCGCCGGCGAACCACAGGATGCCGATCGTCGACGCGTCGTAGACCGTGCCGAACCCCTCGCCGAGCAGGTCGTGGGCCAGGTAGGCGAGGGCGCGACCGTTGGCCGGGCCCCCTGGCTCGAACGCGGCGTGCGGGATGAGCAGCGTCGTCACGAGCGAGGACCCGATGAGCATGACGCTCATGACGAGGGCCGCGGTCGTCAGCAGCTTCTTGGCGTTGCGGATCCGGCCGGCCGGGTTCGCCGGGGTGTCCTCGGGGTCGCCCTGGACGAGCGGCATGACGACGACTCCGGTCTCGAAGCCGGACAGGCCGAGGGCGAGCGCCGGGAACACGAGCAGGGCGGCGCCGATGATCCCGAACGGCGCCGAGTGGGCCGAGGTCATCGCGTCGACCCAGTCACCGAACGCGGTCGGGTGGTTGCGGATCTCGACGAAGCCGCGGACCACGACGACGAGGCTCAGGCCCAGGTAGGCCGCGACGAGGACGACGGCCAGGCCGATGGCCTCCTTGAACCCCTTGAGGAAGATCGCGGCGAGCAGCAGCAGGAGCGTCAGGGTGACGCCGACCTGGTGCCCGCTCAGCGTCGAGCGCAGGTACGGGTTCTCGATGAGGTGGGCGCTCGCGTCGGCGGCCGAGAGCGTGATCGTGATGACGAACCCGGTGGCGACGAATCCGATGAGGGCGAGGACGAGGATCTTGCTCGGCCAGTAGGACAGGAGCCGCTCGAGCATCGAGAGGCTTCCGTCGCCGTGCGGGCTCTCGGTGGCCACCCGGCGGTACATCGGCAGCGCGCCGAAGAGCGTGATGAGCACGAGGACGAGCGTCGCGATCGGTGACAGCGCCCCGGCCGCGAGGGCCGCGATGCCCGGCTGGTAGCCGAGCGTCGAGAAGTAGTCCACGCCGGTGAGGCACATGACCCGCCACCACGGCTGCACGTGCTGCTGCGCCGTGGCCTCGGTCTCGCGCTCGTAGTAGCCGCCCGGGTCGGGCTGCTCCTCGGCGTCGAGGAACCATCGGAGGAAGCGGGTGTGCTCCGGTGCTGACGTCGTCACGGCGGAGGAGTCTAGGGGCGGTTCCCGAGAACGGTGCCCGTCCGCGGCGGCGACGCGTCAGCAGGAAGGTGACGTGGGGGACAGCCGCGTCCGGCCGGTTCGGGCGCGCCACGCCTGGTAGGTCAGTGACAGGCCGACCACGGCGAGGGCCCACAGGGCGTGCAGCCCGTTGACCGCGAGGAGCGCCACGACCGACGCGAAGGCGACGACGGCACACCACCAGCCGAGGCTCCACCGGTCGAGCAGCCGCAGCGCGGACGCCGTGCCGAGCACGTAGACGAGGGTGAAGCAGCCCGTCGCGAGCAGCATGAGCGGCGTCAGGCCGAGGTCGAGCACGGCGGTGACCGCGAGAGCGGTGGCCGACGAGCCGGCGATGACGGCGATGCTACGGCGCGGCACCTGGCCCGGTCCCGAGCCGCGGGCGAGCCAGCCGGGCAGGGCTCCCTCGCGCGCCAGCGACGCGCCGAGCCGCGACCCACCGGCGAAGTAGGCGTTCATCGCCCCGACGGTGAGCAGCACGGCGACGACGGCGGTGACGACGCGTGCCTGCTCGCCGAGGGCGATCGCCATGAGGTCGGACAACGGTGCGGCGCTCGACCCGGCGGCCGGGCCGAGCACGAGGATGCTCGTCGCCGCCAGCCCGAGGTAGAGCACCCCGACGACGGCCACGGCGATGCCGGTGGCGCGGGGCACGTCGCGCCGGGGGTCGCGGTAGTCGCCGGCGAGCGAGGCCACCGCCTCCCACCCGGCGAAGCCCCACACCAGGACGGCCGCGGCCGAGCCGACGGCGCCCCAGCCGTGCGGTGCGAACGGAGTCAGGGACTCGCTGCGACCGTGCGGCAGGGCGAGGGCCATCGTCGCCGTCATGAGGAGGGCGAGCACCGTGGCCAGGCCGAGCTGGACGCGTCCGGAGAATCGCAGCCCGGCCGCGTTCATGAGGCCCGTGCCGAGGATGAGGGCGGCGGCCACCACGAGGGTCGTCGCGCGACCGCCGCCGACGACGTCGGCGACGTACCCGCCCGCCATCATCGACGCGGGGGGTGCCCCGACCGGGATGGCGAGGTAGAAGCACCAGCCGACAGCGCCCGCGGCCCGGTCGCCGAAGGCGCGGCGGACGTACGTCGAGACGCCACCGCCGTCGGGGTGCCGGGCCCCGAGCGCGGCGAAGGTGCTCGCCAGCGGTACCGACAGCACGACGAGCGCCGCCCAGGCGAGGAGGGAGGCGGGGCCGGCGATCCCGGCGTCGAGGGCAGGCAGGGTGATGACCCCGGTGCCGAGCACGGCGCCGACCGACAGCGCCGTCCCCTGCGGCACGGTGAGACCTCCGGGCGCGGTACCGATGGCGTCCTGGCGGGGCGGCGACTCGCGGGCGGTGGTCGACGTCATGGACCGAGCCTGCCTGCCGAGTGGACCGGTCGGAAGGTCCATTACCACCCGAGTCGTTTGGGCCACTCTAGGCTGGGGGCGTGGAGCTGCACGTCACCCTGACCGGAACGGGCGACCTGACCGCCCAGATCTACGCCCAGGTGCGCGACGCGATCCTCGACGGCCGCCTCGCCGGCGGGGACCGGCTCCCCGCGTCCCGCGACCTCGCCGAGCGGCTCGACGTCGCCCGCGGCACGGTCACCGCGGCCTACGACCGGCTGCTCGCCGAGGAGCTGCTCGAGGCCCGACGCGGCGCCGGCACGTTCGTCACACCGGGCTGCATGCCGCCCGCAGCCGATCGGCGCACGTCCAGGGGCGGCGGGGTGGTGGTGCCGCGCGGGCCGTGGCGCGTCGCGGGAGCACCGCCACAGGTGCCCGGGCCGGTCGCGGTGGACTTCTCCGTCGGCGTGCCCGACCCGGACCTGTTCCCGTTGGCGACCTGGCGGCGTCTCGTGTCCGGGGTGCTGCGTCGCGGACGGCTCGCCACCGTCACCTACGGCGACACCGGCCCGTCGCGGCTCGAGGCGCAGGTCGCGCGGTACGCCGGACTGTCGCGGTCGGTCGCGGCCCGGCCGGATGACGTCGTCGTGACGGCGGGAGCCCAGCAGGCCCTCGACCTCGTCGCACGCGTCCTCGTCGAGCCGGGGGAGGTCGTCGCCGTCGAGGACCCGGGCTACACGGCGGCCGCACGCCTCCTCGAGACGCACCGCGCCCGGGTCCGCGGCGTGCCCGTCGATGCCGAGGGCCTCGTCGTCGACGCCCTCCCCGCCGGCGCGCGGCTCGTCTACGTCACGCCGTCGCACCAGCACCCGACCGGGGCAGTGATGTCGCTGGGTCGCCGGATCGCCCTGCTGCAGTGGGCTTCCCGGCATGATGCCGTCGTCGTCGAGGACGACTACGACAGCGAGTTCCGGTTCGCCGACCGCCCCCTCGAGCCGTTGCAGAGCCTCGACCGCGAGGGCCGGGTCGTGTACGTGGGCTCCTTCTCGAAGTCCCTGCTGCCGTCGTTGCGCGTCGGGTACGCGGTGTCACCGCCGTCGCTGTCGGGGGCGCTGCGCGAGGCGCGTCGGGTGACGGCGTGGGCCGGTGACGCGGTGACGCACGAGGCCCTCGCCGACTTCCTCGTCGAGGGCCATCACGGCGCCCACGTCCGTCGTGCCACGAAGGTGTACCGCGAGCGCCGAGAGCGGCTCCTCGACGCGCTCGCGGGGCTCGACGAGCACCTCGAGGTCGTGCCGTCGGCGGCCGGCCTGCACGTCTGTGCCGTGCTGCGCGACCCGTCCGCCGACGACGTGGCGCTCGCCGGGCAGGCCCGGGCCGCAGGCGTCTTCGTCGAACCGCTGTCGACGCGCTACCGCGACCAGCCGGTCCGTCATGGGTTGGTGCTCGGCGTCGGTGCGGCGCCCGCCGACCGGGTGGCGGCCGGGGTCGCGGCGCTCGCCGCCTGCCTCAGGCGTCCGCGTCGATGACGTCGCGCGGGTGGCGTCGGACGATGGCGAACTGTGCCGCGAGAGGGACGATGCCGAGGATGAGGACCATCGGCACGGCGAAGCCAACGCGGAGGTTGTCCGAGCCGACGGCGCCGGTGAGGACGGCGCCGAGGAGGGCGCCGGCGTAGTTGAACTGGTTGAAGCGCGCGATGACCTGGTCGACCTTGTCGATGCGGGCCTCGCCGGTCAGGCCCTCGCCCCCGGCGATGGCTCCCGCGGCAGAGAAGCTGAGGGGGGCGATCGTCGCGACGGCGCCGCCGAGGACGGCGAACCCGACGACCGCGACCCACCACGTCGGCGCGAACACGATGACGGCGAGCGAGACCGCGGCGACGACCCCGCTGATGCGCAGCAGCCACACGGCACCGTGCCGGTCGACGAGCCCGTCGCCGAGGGCGCGCGCGAGGAGGGTGGCGAGCAGGTAGGGCAGCGTCGCCAGGGCGGTGAGGGCCTGCGGCGCGTCGAGGGTGCCGTCGAGGTAGACGGGTCCCCACGTCGTGGCGGCGGTGTCGACCATGTAGAAGAGGACCATCGCGACGCCGAGGAGCAGGATCCGGCGCCACGGGACGTCGAGCGGCCCGGCCGTCTCGGCGAGGCGGTCCCGGCGCACGAACGGGGCGGCCAGGCCGGCGATCGGGAACACGAGCAGCGGGAGCAGCGGCGGTCCCAGCTCGACCGACGCGGTGGCGAGCGTGATGAGGGTGCCGAGGACACCGCCGGCCGTCCAGAAGCCATGGAACGAGGGCAGGATCGGGCGTCGGTACAGGTGCTCCACCGTGACCGCCTGCATGTTCGAGGACGCGTCGACGAGCCCGAGGGCGAGGCCGTACGCCGCGAGGCCGGCGACGAACACGGCGAACGCCGGCGCGACGAGCAGCACCGCGAACCCCGCCGTGGCCAGCACGAAACCGACCCGCACGACGACCGCGCTCGACGCGCGCTTCGCGACGACCTCCGCGAGGACCGAGCCGACGCCGGCGAGCAGCACCACCATGAGCAGCAGGCCGCTGACGGCGAGCTCGTCGAGGTCCCAGCGGCGCTGGATCATCGGCAGGCGGGTCGTCAGGGAGATGAAGAGCAGGCCCTGGACGAAGAAGGCGGCGCCGGCGGCGAGCCGCGAGCGGCGCAGGGCGGGCGCCTCGGTCTGGACCGTCACGGTGGCTCACGATGGACCCCGCGCGGTCCCTCGTCAAGCGCTCCGCGCCGGGCGAGGACGACGAGCCGGACGCGTCAGCAGCACGGGTCGCCGCGCCAGCTCTGCACGCCCTCGCGCACGGCGACCGCCGCGATGACGAGCGCGGCGACGGCGTCGAGCCACCACCAGCCGAACGCGGCGTTGGCGAGCAGCCCGACGAGCAGCACCGCCGACAGGTACGTGCACAGCAGGGTCTGGGTGCCGTCGGCCACGACGGCGCCGGAGCCGAGCGCACGCCCGGTGCGACGCTGCCAGTGCGAGAGCACCGGCATGACCAGCAGCGACAGCGCCGCGAGGGCGATCCCGACGACCGACGCGTCGGGCTGCTCCCGCGTCACCAGGGCGCGCAGCGACTCGACGGTGACGTACGCGGCCAGGACGAGGAACGAGACGGCGATGACGCGTCTGGCCCGGTGCTCGCGCTCCTCCGGGACCGCGTGGCCGAACTGCCAGAGGATGACGAGACCGCTCATCACCTCGACGGTCGAGTCGAGCCCGAAGCCGATGAGGGCCGTCGAGTCGGCGACGCGTCCGGCGGCGACGGCCACGACGGCCTCGACGACGTTGTACGCGACCGACGTCGCGGCGAGCAGCCGGGCCCGTCGCGCCAGGACCGCCCGCCGGGACGGCGTCAGCAGCGAGAACACCTGGGGCGTCGGCGCGCTCACCAGTCGGCCCCGGTGCAGGCGGAGCGGTCGGTGGTCTCGACCTGGAGCGTGGCGTGCGCGATGTGGAACCGCTCGCGCAGCACGCCCCCGGCGGCTTCGAGCACCCGGGCGGACGGCTCGGAGGCGGTGGTGACGAGGTGCGCCGTGGCGACGTCCATGCCCGAGGTGAGGGTCCACACGTGCAGGTCGTGGACCTCGACGACGCCGGGGACGCCGGCAAGGGCATCGGCGAGGTCGTCCGGCGCGATGCCGGCCGGTGCGTGCTGCCCGAGCACGGCGACGACCTCGCGGCCCAGCCCGAGGGCGCGGACGGCGACGAACACGGCGATGGCGAGGGCGACACCGGTGTCCCACCAGGCGCTCCCGGTGACCCGCACGAGCAGCGCGGCCACGACCACACCGACCGACCCGACGGTGTCGGCGACGACCTCGAGGTAGGCGCCCTTGACGTTGAGGCTCTCGCCCGCCCCACCACGGAGCAGGAGGAGGGCGGCGGCGTTGAGGACGAGTCCGAGGAGGCCGACGACGAACATCGTCCCCGACGCGACGGAGGGCACGGTGCCGATGCGTCCGACCGCCTCCACGACGATGTAGACCGACACCCCGAGCATGAGCAGCACGGCCAGGCCGGAGGCGAACACCTCGGCGCGGTAGGAGCCGAAGGTGCGGCGCCCGGTCGTGTCGGCCCGTGCCGCGATGCGCGTCGCGACGAGGGCCGCTCCGAGGGTCACGACGTCGGCGGCCATGTGCCCGGCGTCGGACAGGAGTGCGAGCGAGCCGGAGACGAGGCCGGCGGCGAGCTCGACGACGAAGAAGGCGGCGACGAGGACGAACGCGACGGCGAGCCGCCACCGGTGGCGCCCGCCGGCGTGCCCGTGCGCGTGCCCGTGAGAGTGCCCGTGCGAGTGGTTGTGGCTCACCGGGCGACCCCGTCGTGGAGGGCGTGCTCGCGGGTGACGTCGAGCAGCAGCCGGACGTGGGCGTCGGAGAGGCGGTAGAAGACGTTGCGGCCCTCGCGCCGGCCGGTGACGACACCGGACGCGCGGAGCAGCCGGAGCGCCTGCGACACGGTCGCCTCCGCGGTGGTCGTCGCGGCGGCGAGGTCGCAGACGCACAGCTCGCCGGCTTCGAGGAGGGCGTAGAGGAGGCGGGCGCGCGTCGGGTCGCCGAGCAGCTTGAAGACGCTCGTGACCCGGGCGAGCTCGTCGGCGCCGGGCGCGTGCTCGGAGGCGAGCGCGACCTTCTCGGGGTGCACGCAGGGGGTGGTGCAGGCGTCCAGGCCGGCGACCGTCGACATGGAGTCGTCCTCTCATCTGACTGGATGTTCAGATGTCACTGTCGTGGACGGGGCCCGCCGGTGTCAACAGCGCGGCAGACTGGCGGCCATGCTGCGACTGACGGTGACGGTGCCGGCCGCCCTGACCGACGAGGTGACGGGCCTGCTCGCGGACTCGACCGCCGTGAGCACGCTCGTCGTGCACCGTGGCGCCGCGATCCGCCCGGCCGGTGACGTGGTCGAGGCCGACGTCGCGCGCGAAGGGGCCAACCACCTCGTCGACGCGCTCCGCGACCTCGGCGTCCACGAGGAGGGCTCGCTGCACGTCGAGCCGGTGCCCACGTGGATCTCGAGGGCGGGCTTCGAGGCCGACGAGACGACCCCGGGCAGCAGCGCCGACGCCGTCGTGTGGGCCGAGGTCGCCCAGCGCTCCTACGAGGACAGCGAGCTCAACTGGACGTTCCTGTCCTTCATGTCGCTCGCGACGCTCATCGCCGGCATCGCCATCGTCCTCGACAGCCAGATCCTCGTCATCGGCGCCATGGTGCTCGGCCCGGAGTTCGGCGCGGTCGCGGCCCTCGGTGTGGCGCTCGTGCGGCGCCGGGCCCTGTTGTTCGGGGTCGCCGCGCGGGCCCTCGTCGTCGGGTTCGCGGTGGCGATCGTCGTGACCTGCCTGGCCGGCCTGGTCGGGCGCGCCCTCGGGTGGGTCACGCTCGAGGACATCACCGGCGAGCGGCCGGCCACCGACTTCATCTACACGCCGGACCGGTGGTCGTTCATCGTCGCCGTGCTCGCCGCGGCGGCCGGCGTGCTCTCCCTCACCTCCGCGCGGGTCGGTGGCCTGAGCGGAGTCTTCATCTCGGTCACGACGATCCCGGCGGCCGGCAACGTCGGCCTCGGGCTGGCGTTCGGCGCGTGGGGCGAGGTGCGCGGCAGCGGCCTGCAGCTGGTCGTCAACCTCGTCGGGATGGCCCTGGCCGGCTGGCTGACGCTCGCCCTGCAGAGGGCCGTGTGGTCCCGCGTCCCGGCGCCGCGCTCGCACTCGCGGCTGAGCCGTCGGGTCCATGCGGACCCCCCGCGGCGGCGCGAGAGCTGAGGCCCGGGTAGCGGTCGGACGTGGGGTTGACAGCGCCCTCGGCCGTCCCTATGTTAACGCTCACATCGCGCGGTCGGACGCCCACGAGGACGGTCCGACGCGGTGACACCCGGACGCAGTGCCCTTCGCTCGTGGCTTCCCGCCGCGTGCCCGACAAGGAAGTCACCGGCATGTCCGACACGACGCTGCGCGGGTTCTCCCGGCGTCCCCTCGCGGTCCTCGCCACCCTGGCCCTGGCCCTCCCGCTGGCGGTCTCGACGGTCGTCGCCGCGGCCGCCCCGACCCGGGCCGCAGGTGCCGAGTCCTCGCTGGAGCAGGGCCTCGTCGTCCGGTACGCGCTCGACCAGACCTCCGGCACGACGGTGCCCGACGCGTCCGGCCACGGCCGCGACGCCACGGTCAGCGGCGACACCACGTGGCTCGGCACCGAGGGACTGGGCCTCGGCGGCACGAACGGCCACCTGCGCCTGCCCGACGACCTGATGAGCGGCCTCACGGCCATCACGGTGTCGACGCAGGTGTGGATCGACCCGGCACAGGCCACGCCGTACTTCGTCTGGGGCCTCGGCAACACCGCGAGCGGGGCCGGCAACGGTTACCTCTTCACGACCGGCAACGCCTACCGCACCTCGATCGCGAGCGGCAACTGGTCCACCGAGCAGACCGTCACGGCCGGCCGCAACGTCGACCGCGGCCAGTGGCGCACCCTGACGTACACGCTCGACGCCGGCACCGCCGTGCTGTACGAGGACGGCGTCGAGGTCGGGCGCAGGACCGGAGTCACCCTGACACCCGGATCGATCGGCGGCGGGACGACCACGGCCAACTACCTCGGCCGCTCGGTCTACACCGCGGACAGGTACCTCAAGGGCAAGGTGCGCGACTTCCGCGTCTACGACCGGGCCCTCACCGGCGACGAGGCGCGGCAGCTCGGCGCGCTGACCGCCTCGCTGCGCGTGGCCTCCGACGCCGCGGCTCTCGACCTCGGTGACACCTCGGCCGTCACCGACGACCTTCCGTTGTCGACGAAGGGTGCCGGCGGCTCGACCGTCGCCTGGGCCTCGAGCGACCCGGACGTCGTGGCCCCCGACGGAACGGTGATGCGTCCGGCCCCCGGCGCCGGGAACGCGACCGTCACGCTGACGGCCACCGTCTCGTACGCCGCGTCCTCGGCGACGAAGACGTTCACCGTCACGGTGCTGCAGGACATCACGGCGGAGCAGAAGGTCGCGAACGCCCTTGCGGCCGTGTCGATCCCGGATGCCATCGCCGTCCGCGGCAACGTCACGCTCCCGACGGCCGGAGCGCGCGGCGTCACCCTGTCGTGGACGACGAAGGACCCCGAGGTCGTCACGGCGACCGGTGAGGTGACGCGGCCGCCCTACGGCAGCAAGGCGGCCGCCGGTCGCCTCGTGGTCCGCGCCACGCTCGGCTCCGTGTCCGACACCCGCAACCTCACCCTGACCGTCCTGCCGCTGCCGAAGAAGGAGGCCCTCGAGGGCTACGCCTTCGCGTACTTCACCGGCGAGGGCACGGCCGACGGTGAGCAGATCTACATGGCGGCGAGCCGGGGCAACGACCCGCTCCACTGGGACGAGCTCAACGGTGGGCGGCCCGTCCTCACCTCGACCGAGGGCGAGGAGGGGGTCCGTGACCCCTTCGTCATCCGCAGCCCCGAGGGCGACCGCTTCTTCCTCATCGCGACCGACCTCAAGATCTACGGCAACGGTGACTGGGACCGCAGCCAGCGCACCGGCAGCCGCTACATCGAGGTGTGGGAGTCGACCGACCTCGTCAACTGGGGGCAGCAGCGTCACGTCCTCGTCTCGCCGAAGGAGGCCGGCAACACGTGGGCTCCCGAGGCGTACTACGACGACACCATCGGCGCCTACGTCGTCTTCTGGGCCTCCAAGCTCTACGCCGCGGACGACCCGCAGCACACCGGCAGCACGTACAACACGATGCAGTATGCGACGACCCGCGACTTCCGCACCTTCAGCGAGCCCAAGGTCTGGGTCGACCCCGGGTACTCGGTCATCGACTCCACGGTCATCAAGAACGGCGACACGTACTACCGGTTCACCAAGGACGAGCGGAACAACACCTCGTCGACGCCGTGCAGCAAGTTCATCCTCGAGCAGAGGTCGACGTCCTTGCGCTCGACCGACTGGGGCTTCGTCAAGGACTGCATCGGCAAGGCGACCGCGACGAGCCCGGGCATCAACCAGGGCGAGGGGCCGACGGTGTTCAAGTCGAACACCGAGGACAAGTGGTACGTCTTCATCGACGAGTTCGGCGGGCGCGGCTACGTCCCGTTCGAGACCACGGACCTGGATGCCGGCACCTTCACGATGTCGCAGGACTACCAGCTCCCGGGTCGGCCCCGACACGGCACCGTGCTGCCCGTGACGAAGGCCGAGCTCGAGCGGCTGCGGACCGGGCCGTCGCCCGCGCCGACGACGAGGAAGGGCGTCATCGCCGACTACCGCTTCGCCACGACGGCCGGGGGCACGGCGACCAGCGTCCCCGACGCGTCCGGCAACCAGCGCCCGGCGACGCTCAGGGGCGATGCGACGCGCACGACCGACGCGCTCCGGCTCGGCGGCACCGACGGCTACGTCGACCTGCCCGACAACCTCCTCGCCGGACTCGACGCCGTCACGGTGTCGACCCAGGTGTGGATCGACCCCAGCCAGCCGACGCCGTACTTCCTCTGGGGCCTCGGCAACACGCTGAACGGGTCCGGCACCGGGTACCTCTTCGCCACGGGCGACGCCTACCGCACGGCCATCGCTCCGGGGAACTGGTCGACGGAGCAGAACACGACGTCCGGACGCGACCTGCCGCGCGGTTCGTGGCACACCCTGACCTACACGCTCGCCGGCGGCACCGCGGTGCTCTACCTCGACGGGGCGCAGGTCGCCCGAACCACGAACGTCACGGTGACGCCGGGGCAGCTCGGGGACGGCGTGACGACGGCCGGCTACGTGGGTCGGTCCCTGTACTCGGGCGACCGCTACCTCAAGGGCCGGGTCCGGTCGTTCACCCTGTGGAACCGCGGCCTCTCGGCCGAGGAGGTGCTCGGGCTGCCGGGCAACGAGACCGCGATCGGGTCGGTGACGCTCGACGCGCTCAGGGTGCCGGCCATCATCGACTCCACCGCGGGCACCGTCACGCTGCCGGTGAAGCCGGGCGCCGACGTCCGCCACCTCGCGCCGACGTTCGGCGTGCCCGTCGAGGCGCGGGTGACGCCCGGCAACGGCTCCACCCAGGACTTCTCGACGCCCGTGACCTACACGGTGACCGGGGCCGACGGGACGACGCGGGCGTGGAAGGTCAGCGCGGTGGTCATGAACAGCCCGGTCCTGCCCGGCTACAACGCCGACCCGAACATCGTCCGGTTCGGGGAAACGTACTGGATCTACGCGACGACGGACGGCTTCGAGGGCTGGTCGAGCACGACGTTCACGACGTGGTCGAGCACGGACCTCGTCCACTGGACCGCGCACCCGGTCATCCTCGACCTCGGGCCGGACGTCACGTGGGCCGACGGCCGGGCCTGGGCACCGGCGGCGCTCGAGAAGGACGGCCGGTACTACCTCTACTTCTGTGCGGACGCGAAGATCGGTGTGGCCGTTGCGGACTCGCCCGCCGGGCCCTTCCGGGACGCCATCGGCAAGCCGCTCGTCGCGTCGAACCCGAACGGCGGCCAGGCCATCGACCCGGCGGTCTTCACCGACGACGACGGCCAGAGCTACCTCTACTGGGGCAACGGCAACGCGTACGTCGTGCCCCTGAACGCCGACCTGACCTCGTACGACCCGGCCAGGGTGGTCCGGCTCACCGGGCTCACCGACTTCCGCGAGGGCCTGTTCATGCACAAGCGGAACGGCACGTACTACCTGTCGTGGTCGATCGATGACACGCGCAGCGAGAACTACCGGGTCGGCTACGCGACGATGACGAGCCCCCTCGGGGCGGGCCTGGTCAACCGCGGGGTCATCCTGTCGAAGGACCCGTCGCTCGGCATCCTCGGCACCGGCCACCACTCGGTGGTCCAGGTGCCCGGCACCGACGACTGGTACATCGCCTACCACCGGTTCGCGATCCCCGGCGGCGACGGCATGCACCGCGAGGTGACCATCGACCGGCTCCGCTACAACCCGGACGGCACGATCGCCCCCGTCGTGCCGACCCTCGGGAGCGTCCCACCGCTGCGCTGACGGTGGTGACGTGACCCCACCGGTCGGCCCGCCTCCCCTCCAGCGGGCCGACCGAGTGGCCAGTGACATGCTGCGCCGGCCCGGCGGCGTGTCCCGGAACGGCGTCGTGCCGCCGCCGGGACACGGGGCATGTCGGACTCAGCTGAGCCACACCCTTTCGCGAGTACGACTGTGGGCGAACTCGCCCGTGGGCAACGGAGTTTCTCGTTCGAACACCTGTACGATAAACGTATGTCGCAGGCGGTGATCGAGCAGGACTGGGACCTCGTCGCGTCCCTGGCCGCCGACCTGCACGACGCCCACGCGCGCCTCGTCGAGGCCGTCGCCGCCGCGCTGGTCGAGGGGTGCTGGCAGGCGGCCGGGATCCGCTCTCCGGAGCACTGGCTCGTCGTGCGGGCCGGGCTCTCGCGCGGGCAGGCCGCCGCGGTCGTGCTGCTGGCCCGGCGGGCGGCCGAGCTGCCGGCCACCACCGCCTTGCTGCGCGAGGGCCGGATCAGCCTGGACCAGGCCGCGGTGGTGGCCCGGCACACCCCGGCCGCCTTCGACGAGACGGTCGCCGAGTTCGCCCGGCACGCGACGGTCCCGCAGCTGCAACGCACCGTCACCCGCTACGACTTCACCCTCGAACCTCGCCTCCTCGACGACGACGGCAACCTCCTGCCCGCCGAACGACCCACCGGTCCCGACGCCGGCGCCGAGCACGAGGCCGGGCCCGCGCGGCCGCAGCTCGTCGCCCCGGCGTCGTTGAGCATGGGAACCGGCCCCGACGGCCGGTTCCGGCTGCGGTACGAGGCGCCCGCCGAGGTCGGCGCGCTCGTGCGGGCCGCGCTCGCCGAGGCCAGGGACCACCTCTTCCGCGCCACCGGGCAGGACCCGGACCGGCACGAGGTCATCGAGGAGGTCATCGAGGGCGACCCGGCCGCCCATCCCGGCCCGCACCGGGTCACCTGGGCCGACGCGCTCGTCCTGCTCGCGACCCGCTCCCTCGAGTCCGGAACCGCCCCCACGCGCGCCCGACGCGCCCGCTACCGGGTCCAGGTCCACCTGGACACCGACGGCGGCTGGCTCACCGGCACCCCGCGCCTGCCCCGCCACATCGCCGACGGGCTCACGTGCGACGGCACCCTGACCCCGGTCTGGCAGACCGAGGGGCGCCCGGTCAACGTCGGCCGCAGCCAGCGGGTCGTGCCGCACCGGACCCGGGTCCTCGTGCTGGACCGCGACCGCGGCTGCCGCTTCCCCGGTTGCCGGGCCAGCACCGACATCCACCTCGAGGTCCACCACCTCACCCACTGGCGCGACGGTGGGCCCACCGACCTGGCCAACCTGCTGTGCCTGTGCACCTTCCACCACGACGGCCACCACCGCGGCGAGTACACCATCACCGGCGACCCCACCAAGGCGGACGGGCTCGACTTCGCCAGCCGGTACGGGCTGGCGATCGGGCCGCCGGCCCGGCCACCCCGAGCCGACCGACGACCCGCCACGCACCACAGGCCAACCGAACCCGCCGGGCCAGCCGAATCGGCCAAGGCATGGCGCCCGGGCCCACCACCGCACCCACGCCCACGCCCACAGCCGCGCCTCGGGCGCACCTACCCTGCCCCGACCGGCGGCACCCTGCACCTGCACCTCGTCGACTTCACCCCCACCCGCGCCGCCCCGGCACCGGGCTGACCCGACGAGACGGGTGCCAGGGCGAACTCGGCTCGCCGACGTACGCGCCGACGTGCGCCGAGGTCGGGTCAGGGGGTCGTCGGGGTCGGAGTCGGAGGAGGCGGCGGCGGGAGGACGTAGGTCGTCGACAGGGCGCCGTTGACGAGGGCGAGGAAGGTGCCCGTCTCCTGCCGGATGACGGCGTAGCGCGCCGCTGCCTGCGGTGACCCCGCCTCGGCCTCACGCGTGGCGGCGTCGGCGAAGAGCCGGAGCGAGGACAGCCGCGCGTAGTACGTCGGGGCGTCGAGGCCCGGTGGTGGAGCGCCCGCGGCGAGCACGGCGAAGTGGTGGGTCAGCGCGTCGAGGCGTACGGCGGCCTCGCTGCCGGCCAAGGGCATCCGGTCGAGCAGGCGGATGTCGCCGAGCAGCGCGGAGTACCCGGCCAGAGCCGTCGCCCGGTTGAACACCGTCGTGCGCGTCAGGGCAGGTCGCGGGAGCATCGTCACGGTCACGGTCGGGGTGGCTCGCACGGTGACCGTCGAGGTCACCGGCACCGTGGTGGTCCGCGTGACGGCCTGCGTCTGCGTCACGGTCACGCTCACGGTGGCGGTGCCGCCGGCTCCCTGCGGCGCGGCCTGGCTCAGCTCGACGGAGGGCTTGCCGGCGGTGCACCCGGTCAGCGACCCGGTCAACCCCGCTGCGAGTGCGGCTCCGAGCAGGCCGACGCGTGCGGCACGGACGTGGTGCACGGTCGCCTCCTCGGTCGTCGGCTCGGGCGGTCGGTGCCCGGTCCGACGATTGTCGTCACGGCGTCGCTCGTTCGGGCCGGAACGCGCGAAACGGGTTCGACCTCGCGCAGGCACGCGGCACCGGGTGCCGGCCGGTCAGAGCAACGAGCTGGGGTCGTCGGGGATGTCGGCGGCGTAGTCCTGGAGCAGCTGGAGCGGCACGATCTCGAGCGCCTTCTCGTGGGTCGCAGCGAGGAACACCGGCGCGGCCACACCGTCCTGCTGGGCCTGCAGCCACCGCGCGGCGACGACGCACCACCGGTCCCCGGGCGTCAGGCCCGGGAAGCGCCACTCGGGCCGTGGCGTCACGAGGTCGTTGCCGACGGAGCGCTGGTGGTCGAGGAACTCGCGGGTGGCGACGACGCAGATGGTGTGGCTGCCGCGGTCCTCGGGTCCGGTCGTGCACCAGCCGTCGCGGTAGAAGCCGGTCAGGGGGTCGGTGCCGCACGGTTCGAGGTCGCCGCCGAGCACGTTGCGCTCCCGCCGATCCGCCATGGCCTCAAGGTAGCGCGCCGTCCGGAACGGCGACGTCATCGGCGACCCGGGGCCGCCGCGTGGCTAGGCTGGGCCCATGCCGGCGATGCGCGACTGGGACGCCTACGAGCAGGACTACGTCGACGCGTGCCGTTCCCGCGTCGAGACGCAGGTGGCGATGTTCCGCGAGGTCGCCCAGGCGTCCCGCGACCACGGCGACGCCGACGTCGTGCTCCTCGAGGGCGCCCTGGAGTCGCTCGAGTCCGAGTACTTCAACAACATGGTCATCGTCCTCGAGCGCTACTTCGACCACCGGCTCCGGGCGCTCGAGGGCAGGGACGGCGGGGCGGTCCAGGAAGTGCGGGCCATCGTCCGCTCCCTGCTCGAGAACGGCGGCACGCTGGACGCGGAGGCCCGGCTCGCCTCCGATCCGGCCGGCTCGGTCCTCGGGCTCGCGCCGGGTGACCCCATCCGGCTGACGCTCGGGCAGTACGTGCGCCTCTCCGACGCGTTCTTCCGCGAGATCGAGAGCCGCTTCCCGCCGGGCGGGCAGGGCTGACGCGTCGTGCCCGGTCCACCGCTGCCCGACGAGGTCACCGCGTTCCTCGCCCGACCCAACCACGCCACCATGAGCACGGTGCGCCGTGACGGCCAGCCCGTGTCGGTCCCGACCTGGTACCTCTTCGAGGACGGTCAGGTCCTCGTCAACCTCGACGCGGGACGCACCCGGCTCGCTCACCTGCGCCGTGAGCCGCGGGTCGCCCTGAGCGCCATGGACCCCGACGACTGGATCACGCACGTCAGCGTCCAGGGCCACGTCGTCGAGCTCGTCGACGACGTCGACCTGCGCGACATCGACCGCATCGCGCGGCACTACACCGGGTCGCCGTACCGGGTGCGCGACCGAGCCCGGGTCACGGCCCGCATCGAGGTCGACCGCTGGCATGCGTGGGGCCGGCTCCGGGACGCCAGGTGAGGGAACGCGTCCGACGCGACCCCCTCGGGATCCCCCACCTGTGGGCCGACGACGTCATGGAGCTGGCTCGGGTACAGGGCCAGGTCACCGCCCTCGACCGTGCCTGGCAGGTGGAGCACCACCGGTGGCGCATGGAGGGACGTACCGCCGAGTACCTGGGCGCGGCAGGCGTGGACTGGGACCGGTTCGCACGACAGGTGCGGCTCGAGTGGACGGTCCGCCGCTGCTTCGAGAAGCTCGACGCCGAGACCCAGGAGTGGCTCTCGGCCTACGTCGACGGTGTGAACTCCACTCTCGCAGAAGGCCTTTCCGACTCCACCGAGATCCGGGCCCTCGGCCTCGAGGCCTACGCGGCCGCGCCCCGACCGTGGCAGCCGTGGACGCCCCTCGGCATCTTCTGGGGCATCCACCTGCTCTTCGGCACGTTCCCGTCGAAGCTGTTCAACGCCCACGTCGCCGAGCGGCTCGGCCCGCACGTCGTGCCGCTGCTGCGTACCGAGGGTTCCGACCGCTCGGGCAGCAACGCCTGGGTCGTCGCCGGGCACCGCACGGCCAGCGGGAAGCCGCTCGTCGCGGGTGACCCGCACCGGACCATCGAGCTGCCGGGGTGCTACCAGCAGGTCGGGCTCGCCTGCCCCGAGCTCGACGTCGTCGGCTTCACGTTCCCCGGCGTGCCCGGGGTCCAGCACTTCGCGCACACGGGCACGGTGGCGTGGGGCATCACCAACGCCATGGCCGACTACCAGGACCTCAGCACCGAGTCGCTGCGGGTCATCGGGCGTGACGCCGCCGGCGGACCCGTCGTCGAGGCACGCGGTGTCGAGGGCTGGGAGCCGGCCGAGGCGTCGACCGAGATCGTCCGCGTGCGGGGTGGCGACGACGTCGCCGTGCCCGTCGTCGTGACCCGACGCGGGCCGGTCGTCACCGGCGTGGAGGCGGCCCTCGAGGCGGCCCTCGAGGGCGGATCCGAGGCGAGGTCCGGCGAGCCACGGCGTCCGGCCACCACCCCGCCGGTGTACAGCCTGCGCACCCCGACGGGCGTCGAGCAGGACCTCGGCTTCTCGGCGCTGCTGCCCCTCCTGCGCGCCCGCACCGTCGAGGACGTCGAGGCGGCCCTCGCCCACTGGGTCGAGCCGGTCAACAGCGGCCTCGTCGCCGACGCGTCGGGACGCGTCCGCCACGTCGTCGCCGGACGGGTGCCCGACCGCGACCCCGCGGCCCTCGAGCTACCGCTGCCGGCGTGGGACCCGAGGCACGCGTGGCACGGCTACCGGACGCCTCCGGCCACCGACGTGGAGGACGTCATGGTGAGCGCCAACGACCGGGCGAGCGGTGGCGGCCTCGGCATCGACTACGCGACTCCCTTCCGCGCCGGCCGGATCCGTGAGCTCGTCGGGGACCGCACCGGTCTCACCGTCGAGGACTTCGCCGCGATCCACGTCGACACCCTCAACGGCCAGGTGGCCGCGATGCGTCCGCTCGTCGAGGCCGCCGTCGTGGAGGGCCGCGCCGCGGACGCCCGCGAGACCCTCCTCGCGTGGGACGGTCACAGCGACGTCGACAGCCACCCCGCGGCGCTCTTCGCCGCCTGGCGCACCGCGCTCGTCCGGTGGTTCGCCGAGCAGCCACCGCTGGCCGCGGTCTGCGAGCCGCTCGGCCACTCGCGCGTCTTCGCCGCGTGGACCAACCCGTTCGCCCAGCTCGGAGCCGGCTGGCACACCCTCGTCGAGGGCGCCGACGCGCTCGGCATCGACGTCCCGGCCGGCGTGGGCGTGGCGCTCGACCGCGCCGCTGCGTCGGTCGGGCCCGACGCCGTGTGGGGCGACCGGCACCGGCTCGACCCGTTCCACGCGCTCGACGGCCTCGCGAACCCCGAGGGCTCCGAGGGCCTCGCGCGCTCCGCGGGCCTCGCGGGGGTGCCGACGGTGACGCCCCATCCCGTCCCCGGCGACAAGGGGTGCGTCCTCGCCGCGGCGAGCGCCCCGGGTGTCACGGACCGCGCCTACGGCGGCCCCGTGGCGCGTTACGTCTGGGACCTCGCCGACCGCTCGGCCAGCCGGTGGGTCGTTCCGCTCGGTGCCTCCGGTGTGGAGGGCGACCCGCACTTCTGCGACCAGACGGAGGCCTGGCTCGCGGGTCGCCTCTACCGCGTGCACGACCGGGACGACGCCTGACCCGCCACACTTGACCATTCTTTTACCTTTTACGGGATATATCCTGACTTTCCCCGTACGCTCGTCCTGACGGACCGGGTGGGACGGTCCGCGGTGGTCGGGTCGAGGGTCCCGACCGTGAGGGGTGGAGGGGGTCCGGACGTGTCCTGGACGATGACGATTCCCGGTTTCGCACTCGATGCCGCGCTCGACCGTGCCTTGGTCCCGGTCGGGGTCGCCGGCGGCGAACGCCTCCTGCCCGACCCTGAGTGGCCGGTGCCGCCCCGCGGCTGGCACCTCTGGGCCGCGGCGCTCCCCGACCCCGGCTCGCGCCGCTCGCCGTCGGACGCCGCGTCCCGCGAGCCCGGCCACGGCGAGGTCGACGTCACCGGTGACGACGAGACGCGCCCCTTCGTCGAGGCCGACGACACGGCCTTCACCCTCCCGTCGCGTCCCGCGCACGCACCTCGCGACAGGGTCGACCTGCTCGGGGGCCGTGGCCGCCGCCTGCCCGAGGGCTCCGGTCTCGGCTTCACGCTCATGGCCGCCCTCGTCGTCCTCGGCACGCTCATCGGCGGACCCACCGGCGGCCTCGTGGTCCTCGGCGTCTCGACGCTCCTCGCCGCCTCCGCAGCGATCGTCCTCGGCCGACTGACGCTGCACCACGTCGGTGGCGCGCGCGGTGGCGGTGTGCTGCTCGTCGTCGCGGCCTGCGCCCTCATCGTCGGCTCCCTCGATGCGGCGGCCCGCCGGCTGGACGCCCCGCAGCACGACGTCTCCGTCCCCGTCCCTGTCTCCTCGCCCGCGGCCTCCGACCTCGTGTCGACGCCGACGGCCTCGACGGCGGTGACGGGGTCGACGCACCGCGAGAGCACCGAACTGGGCACCGAGCTGACCACCGAGCTGGGCATCGTCCCGTCGGTCACCGGGACGCTCCTGCCGCACGACGCGCCTCCGTCCGCGTCGATGCCGTCCGACCGACGGGCCACGCCGGCCACAGCGGCCGCGCGGGCCGCGGATGTCGCGGGCGGCGGGGCCACCCGGGCTCGTCCCTCGTCGGCGCCGGTCGCGCCGTCCCTGCCAGTGCTGCCGACAGACGCGTTCGCCCCCCGGCTGCCGGCCCTCGACGGCCTCGCCACGCCCCTCGAGCCCCTCGAGCCGCTCGCGTCGAAGCCGGTCGGCGGCGTGGGTAACGCGGCGAAGAACACCGTGCAGCAGCGCGCGAACCACGGTGCGGAGGTCCTCGTGGAGAACCTGTCGGGGAACGCCGCCGGGCTCGGGGCGGCGACCGCCAGGCCCGCCGCCGGCGACGTCCTGGCCGCGCACCCGGCCCGCTGACCGGACCGCAGGCCGGAGCACAGACCGCAGCTCGGACTGCAGCACAGGCCGGCCCCGGTAGGCGGCATCGGTGTGCCGCATGCGGAGCCGCCTCTCGTGCCGGTCGCGCTGTGCGAGAGTGACCCCGTGAGCACAACGACGCGGCGCTCGGCTGCCCTCTGGCTCGTCGGCGCCGCCCTCGTGGGTGCCGCTGCGGCCGTCCTCCACGTCCTGCGATCCGACTTCGGCGGCGGCCACGCGAGCCCGGGCCTCGCGGTGTCGGCCTACCTCGTCACCGGCCTCGCCGCCCTGATGCTCTACCACGGCATCGTCGTCGCGGCCCGGGCCCAGGACGCGGCGGCCCCCCGCGCGATCGAGGACGAGGTCGAGCCCTGGCCGCGCCCGGGCGACCCGTCCGACGGCACCGCGCTCGACCGCGACCGCGTCGACCCGGTGGACCCGGTGGACCCCCTCGACCCCCTCGACCACCCCGACGCCGCGACCACCCCGCCGGCGGTCGAGACGCACGAGGTCTACACCTTCCGGCGCGGCAAGCGCATCGGGCACGGCTGACGTCGTCGAGGCTGCTCGTCCGGCTGCGGTCGGTGGGCGCGGGCACAATGGCGACATGACCGACGGCGCCACCCGCTGGGTGCTCCACGTCGACCTCGACCAGTTCATCGCGGCGGTCGAGGTGCTGCGACGCCCCGAGCTCGCCGGCCGGCCGGTCATCGTCGGCGGCCGTGGCGACCCCACGGAGCGGGCCGTCGTCTCGACGGCCAGCTACGAGGCACGCCGGTACGGCGTGGGGTCGGGCATGGCGCTGCGGATCGCGGCGCGCAAGGTGCCCGACGCCGTCATCCTGCCGGTCGACGCCGAGGCCTACACCGAGGCTTCCGGACGGGTCATGGACGCGCTGCGCTCGCTCGGGGTCGTTGTCGAGGTCCTCGGCTGGGACGAGGCGTTCCTCGGGGTCGAGACCGACGATCCCGAGGCGTTCGCCGGCCTGGTGCGCCAGACCGTGCTCGAGGCCACCGAGCTGCACTGCTCCGTCGGCATCGGCGACAACAAGGTGCGGGCCAAGATCGCGACCGGGTTCGGCAAGCCACGCGGCGTCTTCCGCCTCACGAGGGACAACTGGTTCGAGGTCATGGGGGACCGGCCGGTCATCGACCTGTGGGGCGTCGGGTCGCGGGTGTCGAAGCGGCTCGCCGCGCTCGGCCTCGACACGGTGCGCTCCCTGGCCGAGGCCGACGAGTCCGCCCTCGTCGGCGAGTTCGGCCCGCGCATGGGGGTCTGGTACCACCAGCTCGGCCGCGGCCTGGGGTCCGCGGTCGTCGACGACAGCCCATGGGTCGCCCGAGGCCACAGCCGCGAGACGACGTACCAGCAGAACCTGACGACGCCGGCCGAGGTGCAGGAGGCCGTCCGCGTGCTCGCCGCCCAGGTGTTCGCGGACACCGTCAAGGAGGGGCGACCGGTCTTCCGGGTCACCCTCAAGGTGCGGTATGCACCGTTCTTCACGCAGACGAAGGCCCGCAAGCTGGCGGCCCCGACGACCGACGTCGCCGACGTCGTCGCGGCCGCCGTCGAGCTCGCCGGTCGCCTCGACCCGGACCGCGAGGTGCGCCTGCTGGGGGTCCGGGCCGAGCTGGTCATGCCCGAGGAGGGCGACCCCGTCGAACGCACGCCGATCCGCGGTCGCCTCTGACGCCGCGCGACGAGCAGTGGCAGGACGCTGTCAGGTTCGTGGCCTACGGTCGTGCGCATGTCTTTGCGCGCGAGCAGCCCTGCCGAGGCCGGACGCCGGGTGGGCGGGTCGCGCCTGCTGCTGGCGGTCGTCGGCTGCGCGGTCGTCGTGGCGCTGCTCGCGGTCGTCCGCGACCCGCTCTACACGTGGACGGCTCACCTCGGTGACTCGCTGCCCGGCCCGGTCGGTGCCCTCGTGGAGGTCGCGGGCGAGCTCGGCATCCTCGTGCTCCTCAGCGCGGCCGGTCTGCTGGCCTGGCGCGCGCGGTCACGGGGGCTCGAGCACGTCGCCGTCGCGGTCGGCGCAGGCCTCAGCGTCGTCGGGGCGTACGCGCTGAGCGAGCTGGTCAAGGCCGTCGTCCGGGAGGAACGACCCTGCCGCACCCTCGCGGTGCACCCGCTCGCGGCCTGCCCAGCGGTGGGCGACTACTCGTGGCCGAGCAACCACGCCGTCATCGCCGCGGCGCTCGCGACGGCCGTCGTCGTCATGGTGCCCGTGTGGTGGCGGTTCGCCGCCCCCGTCGCCCTCACCGTCGCCGTCGCGCGGGTCCTGACCGGGGCGCACTACTGGCACGACGTCGTGACGGGCCTGGCCGTGGGCGTCCTCGTCGTGTGGTTCGCCACCTGGGCGCTCGTGCCCTGGCTGCACGATCGCCTCGAGGCCTGGGTCACGGCCTCGGCCCCCGACCCGGTGCGTCGTCTCGTCGGGGCGCCGGTGCACGACCGGGCCGACGCCTGAGGGTCCCGTGCGAGGCGTCCGGCTCGGCGGCGCGGCCGCAGGCAGGCGATGGCCCCGGGCGGCCGTCCACCCGGGGCCTCGTGCGTCGTGATGGTCAGCTCTCGGAGTCGGAGGACCCGCCCGACTCGATCGACTGGGTGCCACCGCCGTGCGAGACGGAGATCTTGCGCGGCTTGGCCTCCTCCGCGACCGGGATCACCAGGGTGAGGACGCCGTCACGGTAGTCCGCCTCGATGCGGTCGAGCGCGAGCCCGCGACCGAGCGACAGCTGGCGGGCGAAGGTGCCCGTCGGGCGCTCCCGCGAGAGCCACTGCGCGCCCTCGACCTCGGGGGCCGGGCGCTCGGCCCGGACCGTGAGGGTGCGGTCCTCGACATCGATGTCGATGCTCGAGGGGTCGACGCCCGGCAGGTCGATGCGGGCCACGAAGTTCTCGCCGGACCGGTAGAGGTCCATCGGCATGACGGCGCCGGCACTCGAGCGCAGGCCGTCGGTGAAGAGACGGTCGAACGTGCGGTCGAAAGTGCTGCGGAACGGGTCGAAGGTGGTGGTGCTCATGTCAGTTCTCCTCGATGAACGGTGGCCGTATCTGATGGGCCAACGGTGACCTTTCTTGAGTGGTAACCGCTCAACTTCGTGCTGTGTTCCCGAGGATACGACGGGTTCCGCGCCAGCTCAAGAGGGCCCCGACGGCAGAGGGCCCGGCGGTGGTCTCCCACCTCCGGGCCCTCCTCCCGTCCCCGCCGACCGACCGTCGGCGAAGGTCCCTGGCGTGCCTGCGCGGCGTCAGGCGCGCCCGTGGGCCGCCCGGCTGCGCCGGCTCAGCGCATCCACCGTCACGGCGAGGAGCAGGACCGCGCCGGTGATCATGTACCGCTCCGGGGAGCCGAGGTTGATGAGCGCGAGGCCGTTGCTGATCGACTGGATGACGAGGATGCCGAGCAGTGCCGCGTAGGCCGAGCCGCGCCCGCCGAAGAGGCTCGTCCCGCCGATGACCGCGGCCGCGATGGCGTTGAGATTGGTGTCGGCGCCCCCGCTGCTCTGGTTGGCCGCCGCGAGGCGGGCCGCCGCGAAGATGCCGCCGAGGGCCGCGAACGTCGAGCACAGCGCGAAGACGGTGAGGTAGGTGCGCCGCACGTCGATGCCGGCCCGACGGGCGGCCTCGACGTTGCCGCCGACCGCCATGACCGAGCGCCCCCAGCTCGTGCGCCGGATCGCGAAGTCCATGACGACGACCAACGCGAGGAACACGAGGAACATGACCGACACGCCGCGGTCCTGGTTGAGCACCGCGATGGGCGCGAGCAGGACGACCGCGAGGAAGGCGGCGCGGGCCACGACGAAGCCCACCGGCGTCGTCGACAGGCCGGCCGCGTCTCGCCGGGCGTTCGCGCGCAGCCTGCTCGCGGCGTAGGCCGCCACCACGAGCGCGGCCAGGACGTAGGCGACGACCGGCGGCAGGAAGGTCTGCTGGGCGAAGGTGACCAGTCCGGACTGGAAGGGCAGGTTGATCGAGCCGGTCTCGCCGAGGACCTTCAGCTGCAGCCCGAGGAAGCCGAGCAGACCGGCCAGGGTGATGACGAAGCTCGGCACCCCGAAGCGGGTGTAGACCGCGCCGTAGGCCAGGCCGATGACGGTGCCCGCGAGGATCGCCGCGACGATCGCGACGAGCGCCGGCCAGCCGCGCTCGACGGTCCCCACCGCCACGATCGCCGCCGCGAGGCCGCTGATCGAGCCGACGGACAGGTCGATCTCGCCGAGCAGCAGCACGAGGACGATGCCGATCGAGATCGTGCCGATCGCCGCGCTCTGGAGGGTCAGGTTGACGAGGTTGCGCGGGGACAGGAACGCGTCGTTGAGGCTCTGGAAGACCACCCAGATGATGACGAGGCCGACGACGACCGGTAGCGCGCCGAGGTCACCGCTGCGCAGCCTCGCGAAGAAGGCCCGGGCGGCACCTGCCACGCCGGCCTCGGCGATGAGCCGTTCGTCCTGCAGGTCGGCGGGCAGGGCGGCGGCCCGGGCGGCCGGTTGGGCCGGCGTCGCGTGGGCGGCATCCTCGGCCCGAGCGGCGAGGCCGGCGCCTGCCGGTGCGGTCGAGTCCCGCGTGGGGTCGGGGGTCGTCGTGCTCATGACTGCTCCTGCGGCTCGGGCTGCTCGGTGTGCTGGTCGGGCTCGGGGTGCCCGGCATGGGCCCGTCGCGAGGCGCGCTCGGACACCGCGTTGGTCGTGGCGCCCGTGATCGCGGCGATGATCTCCTGCACGCTCGTGCGGCTGACGTCGAACGTGCCGTTGTTGCGTCCGAGGCGCAGCACCGTGACACGGTCCGCGACGGCCATGACGTCGCTCATGTTGTGGCTGATGAGAATGACGCCGAGGCCGTTCTCGCGCAGGCGCTCGACGAGGTTGAGCACCTCGGCGGTCTGGGCGACGCCGAGGGCCGCGGTCGGCTCGTCGAGCATGACGACCTTCGGGTCGCCGAGCAGCGAGCGGGCGATCGCGACCGTCTGGCGCTGGCCGCCCGAGAGGCTCGCGACGGGGATGCGGACCGAGGGGATCCGCGCCGAGAGCTGGCGCAGCAGGCGCCAGCTCTCCTTCTCCATCGTCACCTCGTCGAGGGCCCGACCGCTGTGCAGCTCGCGGCCGAGGAACAGGTTCGCGACGACGTCGAGGTTGTCGCAGAGGGCGAGGTCCTGGAACACCGTCGCGATGCCGAGGCGCTGGGCCTCCGCCGGGGACGTGACGCTCGCCGGCGCGCCGGCGAACTCCATGGTGCCGGCATCGGGGGTGTAGACCCCGGCGATCGTCTTGACGAGGGTCGACTTGCCGGCGCCGTTGTCGCCGACGAGGGCGACGACCTCGCCCGGGTGGACGTCGAAGTCGATGTTCGACAGGGCCTGGACCGCGCCGAAGCGTTTGGAGATGCCGCGCAGCGAGAGCACGGCCGTCTGCGTCGGTGCAGGAGGCGGCGAGATGGTGGCGGTCATGGCCGTCCTTCGGTCGGTGAGGGATCTGTCTCTTATACACATCTGACGCTGCCGACGACGGA
>NZ_JBNDHY010000054.1:0-27254 GCF_056755315.1 Monashia sp. HAY1-2A | reverse complement strand
GCGCCTGCACGGCTCGGTGACCAAGGCCGCACGCAGCCGGCGCGGGGGTGCGCCGCGCACGCTGGTAGCGTCGGAGCGTCCAAGCGCCACACCGATGTGAAGGGCCCTCACGTGAGCACAACCCCTGTCAAGGTCGCCGTCACCGGCGCCGCCGGCCAGATCGGCTACAGCCTCCTGTTCCGCATCGCGAGCGGTGCGCTCCTCGGTCCCGACACCCCGGTCGAGCTGCGACTGCTCGAGATCACGCCGGCGCTCAAGGCGCTCGAGGGTGTCGTCATGGAGCTGGACGACTGCGCCTTCCCGACGCTCGCCAAGGTCGAGATCGGCGACGACGCCACGAAGGTCTTCGACGGCGTCAACCACGCCCTCCTCGTCGGGGCCCGCCCCCGCGGCCCGGGCATGGAGCGCGGCGACCTCCTCGAGGCCAACGGCGGCATCTTCGCCCCGCAGGGCAAGGCCCTGAACGAGGTCGCGGCGGACGACATCCGCGTCACCGTCACCGGCAACCCGGCCAACACCAACGCGCTCATCGCCATGAGCAACGCCCCCGACATCCCCACCGAGCGCTTCTCGGCCCTGACGCGCCTCGACCACAACCGCGCCATCAGCCAGCTCGCCGCCAAGCTCGGTGTGCCCGTCACCGAGATCACGAGGATGACGATCTGGGGCAACCACTCGGCGACCCAGTACCCCGACCTCTTCCACGCCGAGGTCTCGGGCAAGAACGCCGCCGAGGCCGTGGGCGACCAGGACTGGCTCGAGAACACCTTCATCCCGACCGTCGCCAAGCGAGGCGCGGCCATCATCGAGGCGCGCGGTGCCTCCTCGGCCGCCTCCGCGGCATCGGCGACCATCGACCACGCGCGCACCTGGGTCCAGGGCACGCCCGACGGTGACTGGGTCTCGATGGCGGTCCGCTCGGACGGCTCCTACGGTGTCGAGGAGGGCCTCGTCTCCTCCTTCCCCGTCACGGTGCAGGACGGCCGCTGGTCGATCGTCCAGGGCCTCGACATCGACGACTTCTCGCGCGGCAAGATCGACGCCTCGGTGGCCGAGCTCGCCGAGGAGCGCGACGCCGTCAAGGGCCTCGGCCTCATCTAGACCGGCTCGCCTCAGCCAGCGACGGGCGCCGATCACCGCGGGTGACCGGCGCCCGTCGCCGTTTCCGGCACGTGCGGTTCGCGGAGGCGACGGCGTCGAGGTGGTCGGTCGCGGCCGAGCGCGAGGAATCACCTCGACCGACGCGGGCCACGACCCAGTCGAGGCGATCGGTCGCGGCCGACGGCGAGGAATCACCTCGACCGCGCGAACGCGGGAGGGGTCGGCTCAGCGGGTGGTGCGGTCGACCGTGGTGCGGGTCGGTCCCTCGGTCGAGACGTTGACGGTGGCCGACGCGATGAGCACACCGATGCCGAGCGTCAGCAGGACGATGACATCGAAGGCGCGCGAGCGGACGTTGAGGCCGCCCGCCTTGCGCGCCGGCCGGGCGACGAGGCGGATGACGGCACCCACGCCGAACGCCGCGGCCATGATCCGCCCACCCCACCGGACGTCGTAGAAGCCCATCGTCAGCACGCCGGCAGCGGCGACGGCGGCCACGAGGTACCACCAGCTGAGGACGACGAACCCGCTACCCCGCCACTGCATCGGGGCGGCTCAGGCTCCCGCGGCGGCCGACGTCTCGGCGGCAGTGACGATGTTCGTCAGCAGGAGCGCGCGAGTCATCGGGCCGACGCCACCCGGGTTGGGGCTGATCCAGGCGGCCACCTCCGCGACGTCGGGGGCGACGTCACCGGCCACCCTGCCCTCGACCCGGCTCACGCCGACGTCGAGCACCGCGGCACCCGGCTTGACCATGTCGGCCGTGACGATGCCGGGCACGCCGGCGGCGGCGATGACGATGTCGGCCTGGCGCACCTCCCCGGCGAGGTCCTTGGTGCCGGTGTGACACAGGGTCACGGTGGCGTTCTCGCTCCTGCGGGTCAGGATCAGCCCGAGCGGTCGACCGACGGTGAGGCCGCGCCCGACGACGACGACCTTCGCGCCGGCGATCGGCACGTCGTGGCGGCGCAGCAGCTCGATGCATCCCATCGGCGTGCACGGCAGCGGCGCCGGCTTGCCGAGGACGAGCCACCCGAGGTTGGTCGGGTGCAGGCCGTCGACGTCCTTGCGCGGGTCGACGCGCGACAGCAGCGCCATCTCGTCGAGGCCGGTCGGCTGCTGGACGAGGAAGCCGGTGCACGCCGCGTCGGCGTTGAGCTCGTCGATGACGGCCTCGACCTCGGCCTGCGTGGCGGAGGCCGGCAGGTCGCGGCGGATGCTCGTGATGCCGATCTCGGCGCAGTCCCGGTGCTTGGCGTTGACGTACCACTGGCTCGCCGGGTCCTCGCCGACGAGAACCGTGCCGAGCCCGGGGACGACCCCCTGTTCGGCCAGCCGTGCGACCCGCTGGGCCAGCTCGGCCTTGATGGTCTTGAGGGTCGCCTTGCCGTCGAGGATGCGTGCCGTCACGGGGGACATCCTGCCACGGCCGCGGGGGCGTCCCCGCGGCCGTCCGGGCAGCCCGTCAGCCGGGCGAGCGTCGCTCAGGTGGTGAGGTCCTCGAGGGGGACGTCGGGATCGGCCAGCCGGTCACGGTCGACGACCGTGCCGTTGCGCACGAGCTGCTGCACCGCGTCGATGGTGTCCCACACGTTGACGTGCATACCGGCGAGGACCCGCACGCCGTCGGCATCCGGGACGACCCAGAACGCCATGAACTCGTTGCTTTCCGGCTTCCCGCGCAGGACGACCTCGGCGCCGGAGTCCCGCGGCACGTACCCGGCGTACTCGAGTCCGACGTCGTACTGGTCGGAGAAGAAGAACGGCACCGGGTCGTACGTCTGCTCACCGGTCGCCATGGAGCGGCCGGCCGCGAGGCCGCCGTCGTTCGCGTTGGCCCAGTGCTCGACGCGGATGTTGCGGTCGAGCGTCGTGCTGCGCCAGCTCGCGACGTCGCCCGCGGCCCAGACGCCGTCGGCGGACGTGCGCAGCGCGGCGTCGGTGACGATGCCGTTGTCGACCTCGATGCCTGCCTTCTCGGCGAGGCCGGTGTTCGGCGTGATCCCCACCCCGACGACGACGGCGTCGGCCGGCAGGCGGTCACCCGAGCGGGTGACGACGGCCTCGACACGCCCGTCCCCCTCGATCCGGTCGACGCCCTCGCCGAAGCGGAACTCGACACCGTGGCTGCGGTGCAGGCCCGCGAACCACGAACCGACCGTCTCGCCCATGACCGCGTTGAGCGGCGTCGGCTGCGGCTCGACGATCGTGACGGAGGCACCGGCCTCGGCCGCCGCGGCCGCGACCTCGAGGCCGATCCAGCCGGCGCCGACGATGACGATCCGCGCGTCCTTGCCCAGGCGCGCCTTGAGCGCCTCGGACTCCGGCATCTCGCGCAGGTAGAGGACACCCTCGAGGTCGGCGCCCGGCACGTCGAGCGCCCGCGGCGAGGACCCGGTCGCGAGGAGGATCTTGTCGTACCCGACGACGGAGCCGTCCTCGAGCGTCACGGTCCGTGCGGCCGGGTCGAGAGAGGTGGCCGCCGTGCCGAGCCGCAGCTCCACGCCCTGTTCCGCGTACCAACCCTCGTCGTGGGTGAACGCCGACGCCGGCTCCTCGTCACCCTTGAGGACGCTCTTGGACAGTGGCGGACGCTCGTACGGCAGCCGCGGCTCCTCGGTGACGAGGACGATGCTGCCCTCCCGGTCGCTCTCGCGGATGCCTTCGACGGCCTTGGCGGCGGCCAGACCACCGCCGACGATGACGTACGTGGCTCGGTCGGCGTGCTGCGTCGTCGGGTCGCTCATCGGTGCCTCATACCCTGCGTCATGGCGCCAGCCAAACATGGCAGCGTCTCCCCGTCGAGACCCGGGTCCCGCCGGGCGCGTCCCGGGCGCATCCCGTGGGTCTCCCGGCCCGCGACGCCTCGAGGCGACTCGGCACCTCGGGAACGAAGCAATCCCACGCGATTCCCGTAGGAGATGGAAGTTTTCTGCCTATCGTGGGACAGCCGGTCACGAGACACCACCCACCCGCCCTGTCGCGACCGCGCACCCACGCCGTGGCGGTCAGGGGTTGCCGCGACGTGGACGAGAGCCCGCCCTCCTCCCGGGGCGGGCTCTCGCGTGTGCCGCCGGAAGCGCGGGCGCCTCAGGAGGTCCAGGCGCGCCAGAGCGCGGCGTACTCGCCGTCGAGCGCTACGAGCTCGTCGTGGCTGCCGAGCTCGGCGACCCGCCCGTCGATGACGACGGCGATGCGGTCGGCGTCGTGTGCCGTGTGCAGCCGGTGCGCGATGGCGACGACCGTCCGCCCCGTGAGCAGCGCGTTCATCGAACCCTCGAGGTGGCGCGCCGTCCGCGGGTCGATGAGCGAGGTGGCCTCGTCGAGGACGATGGTGTGCGGGTCGGCGAGGATGAGCCGGGCGAGCGCGACCTGCTGGGCCTGCCCCGGCGTCAGCGCCTGGTGTCCCGAGCCGAGCTTCGTCTCGAGCCCCTCGGGCAGCCGCTCGACCCAGTCCAGCGCATCGACGGCCCGCAGCGCCTCGCGCACCGCGTCGTCGCTCGCGCCCTCGCGGGCGAGCACGACGTTGTCGCGGACCGAGCCGATGAAGACGTGGTGCTCCTGGGTGACGAGGGCGACCTCCCGGCGCAGGACGTCCAGAGGCAGCTCCACCAGCTCGACGCCGCCGACGGTCACCGAGCCGGTGCGTGGCCCGTGGATGCCCGCCAGCAACCGTCCGAGGGTCGACTTGCCCGAACCGCTCGGACCGACGATGGCCAGCCGCTCCCCGGTCGCCATCGTCAGGTCAATGCCGTGCAGGACGTCGTGACCGCTGCGGTAGGCATAGCGCAGGTCGCGGCCCTCGAGGTGGGGGCCCGCGGGTCGCGCGGTGCCCGGCGTGCGGTCGGGCGGCACGGTGGCGATGCCGAGCAGGCGGGTCGTCGACGCGACGCCGACCTGCACGCGGTCGACGGTGTGCACGAGCATGTCGAACGGCGCCCAGAGCGCCTCGGCGTAGAGGATCGCCGTGGTGATCTGCCCGAGCGTCGCCCACCCCTGCGCGAAGCCGAGCGCCCCGAGGAAGAGCACGAGGACCCGCGGGAGGCTGAACGCGACGTCCATGACGGCGAAGAGCAGGTTGCGCAGCGTCATCGTGTAGCGCTCGGCCTGGCCCGACACCTCGATGTCGTCGTCGCCGCGGCGCATCCGGTGCCGCGCGAGCCCCAGGGCTTCGACGGTGCGGGCACCCTCGACGGTCTCGGTGAGCGTCGTGTTGATCCGCGAGTAGGTGCCGCCTTCAGTGAGGTAGCCCCGGGCGGCGCGGCGCAGGTACCGGCGCACCTGCGCGAGCGCGACGGTCATGAGCACGAGCGAGGGCAGCGACAGCCAGAGCGAGTTGGTCACCATCGCCACGAGCGTCAGCACGACGGTGATACCGGCGAAGAGGGACTGGGGCAGCGCCCAGCGCACGCTCTCGCTCATGGTGCCGACGTCGCGGGTTACCCGGGTCACGAGGTCGCCGGTGCTCGCGCTCTCGACGCGTGACAGGGGCAGCCGGAGGATGGCGCGCACGACGTACTCGCGGGCGGTGGCGAGGACGCCCTGCCCCAGGTACGTCGCCGACAGCTGCGCCGCGAACGTGAACAGGCCCTGCACGACGACGAGGGCCGCGACGACGAGCGCTGCCGAGCCGGCCCCCGCCATCGCGGCGTCGACGCGTCCGGCCTGCACGTCGGCCACGGTGGAGTCGACGAGCCGGCCGAGCAGCCGCGGCACGAGCAGGCCGGCACCGGCAGCGAGGGCGTTGGCCAGGACGACGGTGACGACCAGCACCTTCTCGTCGGACAACAGGCCACGCATGAACCGGACGACGTCGCGGGTGGTCGCGATGGGCAGGCCGGTCCGGGCGTTCATCGTGTCGGCGACGAACTCCCGGGCCCGCCGCTCGCGCAGCAGGTGGCGACGCCGCAGCGCCGCCAGCCGCTCCCCCACCGACGCGGACGCCGGCGGGCGCAGCTCGGCCGGCACGGCCGGCGCCTCGTGGGCGGCGTCCCACGTGCGTGCCGACTCGGCGGCGAGCTCGGCCGGTAGCAGGGCGGCGGGCACGGTCGAACCGGCGCGGTGCTCGTTCCGCTCGAGCAGGTCGTGCTGGTCGGCCCCGTCGGCCCGGTCGGCCCCGTCGGCCCGGTCGGCCCCGTCGGCCCCGTCGGCCCGGTCGGGCCGGTCGAGCTCGTCGAGCTGGTCGGTGTGGCTCATCGGCTCTCCTCCGCACCGTGGCGGGCGAGGACGGACGGGTCGGCGTCGCCGCGCGCGACGACGGCGCGGTAGGCGTCGGAACGCGCGAGCAGGTCGGCGTGGCGGCCGCGCTCGGTGGCGCGCCCCTCCTCGAGGAGGACGACCTCGTCGGCGTGGTGCAGCAGCAGCGGCGACGCGGTCATGACGATCGTCGTGCGGCCGGCGCGGTGTGGTCCGAGCCGTTCGGCGATGCGCGCCTCGGTGTGGGCGTCGACGGCCGACGTCGGCTCGACGAGGACGAGGACCTCGGGGTCGGCGGCGAGCGCCCGCATGAGGACGAGGCGCTGGCGCTGGCCACCGGACAGACCGCGTCCACGCTCCTCCAGCTCGCCCTGCCAGCCGCCGGGCAGCGCGTCGAAGACGTCCTCGGCCGACGCGGTGTGCAGGGCACGCTCGGCCTCGTCGCGCGTGAGGCGTCCGAGCGGGTCGACGGCGCGGCGGAGCGTGCCGGCGAAGACCTGCGGCGCCGTGTCACTGACGAGGATGGTGTCGCGGACGTCGTCGAGCTCGACCCGCGAGAGGTCGACGCCGCCGACGGTGACGCCCCACGGACGCCGGGCCTGTTCCTCGTCGCGGCGCGCCTGCTCCTCCCGTGCCCGCGTGCGCGCGGAGCGCTCGCGTCGGGCCGCGCGACCCTTGAGGTCCTCGGGGATCTCGTCGCTGACGAGCGCGCCCTCGTCGCGCGGCAGGTACCGACCGATGCGGTCGGCCAGCGCGGCCGAGTCGTCGGGCACGGCGCTCACCACCATGGTCAGGCGGCCGGGGTCGAACGTGGCACCGGACCGCTCGTCGACGATGGCGGCGCGCTGCGGCAGGGGCTGCGGGTCGTCGGGGTGAACCCACGGCGGGCGCTGGGCGAGCACGGCGACGGCCTTGCGTGCCGAGACGACCGAGCGCGTCCACTTCTGGGCGAACTCGACGAACGTGCGCATCGGCTGGATGAGGAACAGGCCGTAGCCGAGGAAGCTGACGAGCTGGCCTACGGTGAGGCGTCCCTGGGCGACCTCGCGCGTGCCGACCCACATGAGGGCCACGACGAAGCCGCCCGACAGGAGCACGCCGACGGACTCGACGGCGGCCAGCCAGCGGCCGGCCGCGACCCCGGAGCGCCGGACCCGCTGCGACTGGGCCGCGTAGTTGCCGCCGAAGGTGTCCTCGCCGCCGATGCCGCGCAGGATCCTCAGGCCGGCGACGATGTCGGTGGCCATCGAGGTCAGCTCGGAGTTGCGGGACCGCTCGACACCCTGCCAGCGCTGCATCGGCCGCAGCAACGGCGAGCCCAGCACGACGAGCAGCGGCGCCGACACGAGGACGAGGACCCCCATGCGCACCGACGTCGTGAGGACGATGCCGGCCACGACGAGGTAGGCCGCCAGCTGCGAGAACGCCCGGGTCGAGATCTCCATGAGCGCCCCGAACTGGTCGCCGTCGCTGCCGGAGACCGACAGGACCTCGCCGGTGGGCGTACGACGGGTCAGGACGTGGCCCAGCTGGAGCGCCTTGCGGGTGACGAGCTTCGTCGTGCCGTAGAGGGCGATGAGCCACTCGCGGACGATGATCGTGTGGTAGACGACGCCGCTGCTCGCACCGACGACGGTGACGGCCGCCAGCGCGAGCACCCACCGCAGCGTCGTGCTGCCGTCGCCGGCGACGATGCCGGTGTCGATGGCGCGCCCGACCATCCACGGGCCGACGGTCTGGGGCACCATCCACACGAGGGCGGCGGTGAGGCCGGCGAGGAAGAGCACGCCGTTCTGCCGCACCATCCACCGCAGGAGGCGGCGCGGGCTGCGGGTGTCGGGCTCGGCGGCACCGCGCTCGGTGTAGGCGCGGGTGTGGGGCGGGAAGTCTCGCATGGCCCGTCCACCCTAGGCCGGACGACCGACACCGCCCCACCGGTTTTCCGGGTGCACCGGCGGCTGCCGGCGGGGCGGTGTCGGGTCAGCTCACGGCGTCGGGTCCAGCAGCATCGACGAGCGGATGTCGCTGTTGCCGAAGGTGGCCGGGCAGTCCCGGATGACGTTCGGGCGCGGAGCGGCCGGGTTGGTGTAGAGCGCCGCGCGGTAGGCGTCGATCGCCGGGCAGTCGGCGGCGTCGCGGGTGTCGTTCCACACCGCCACCACGCCGGTGCGCGAGGCCGCGGCGTAGACGTAGTCGCCGAGGAACTCGTCGGTCAGGGCGTTGGCCGACGAGCCGCGCGGGTCACCGACCACACCGCGGTGCAGCTCCGCCCAGCCCGCCAGCGCACCGCCCGCCGCGACGTCCGTGTGCCACACCGCCCCGACGAGCCCGCGTGGCGACGTCGTGTCGTTGCGGTAGGGCGTCGTGAACGCGTTGTACACGACGTAGACGTCCGTGCCGTTCGGGGAGATCGCCGGTGCCGAGTAGAACGGCCGGTCGCCCGAGGTGATGGCCACGGCCGTCGGACCGGTCCACGACGTGCCACCGGTGCGGGACGTCGCGACCATGAGGCGCTCGTGGTTCAGGCCGTTCTTGCCGTCGACCCAGGTCATGACGATCTGGTTCGTCGCGCCCGTCCCGGTGGGGGCGCCGTTGGCGATGTCGACGCTGGGCGCGGGCGCCAGGTCGACGCGAGCACCGCCGAGGCCGTCCATGACCGGGCGACCCTGGACCGGGTCGAAGACGCCGGGCTTCACGACGCTGGCGATGAGCTTCGGGCCGGTGAAGTGCACGCCGCCGTCGGTCGAGCGGTACATCATCTCCCAGCTGATGCCCCTCCGGACGCCGACGCCGAAGACGTAGACGACGCCGTGGCTGTCGGTGCGGACCGTGCAGCCGTCGGGCTGGCCGCTGATGCCGTTGTTGGTGGCCGGGCCGACCTGCCTCGAGGTCCACGTCACGCCGCCGTCGGTAGACCGTCCGATGATGAGCGGCGTCGGGAGCGCGCGCCCCTTCTCCTGGCTGCGGAAGGAGGCCCAGCACAGGTACGTCGTGCCGAAGTGGGGGCTGCTCGCCGCGTTGTCGGACCAGATCTGCTCCTTGTCCGAGAACGTCGTCGAGGACTGCTTCGACACGAGCACCGGAGCGGACCACGCCGCGTTGTGCCCTGCCGTCGCGCCGGCGATGTCGTCGGTGTGGGAGACCGCGATCGCCTCGAAGCCCTTGAACGTCTGGTCCTGCCTGGTCGCGCCGATGTTCGCCGTCAGGTTGGCGTAGTAGAGGCGCGAGCCGTTGGCCCACGAGAATCGGCCGGATCTGTCAGGACGCGGTCCGAACGCCAGCCCGGGGTCGCCGTCGGAGGAGAGGCCGGCCTCGTAGTACCGGGGCAGCGTCCCGATCGGGCCGACGTGCGTCTGGCACGGTGCCGGGCCGAGGCAGTCGCGGGCCGTCAACCCGGTATAGGTCGGCTGCGTCCAGGACGCGCCACCGGTCGAGGAGAAGTAGATGCCGGACAGTCCGACACCGGCGGTGAAGGGACACGTGGTGGGGTCGCCCGCGGCACACGACTCGAGGTCGATCTCGTCGTTGGAGCCCGCGGCCACGACCGAGGGCGCGTGCGCGTCGATGGCGACTGCCGGTTCGTTCTGCTTGTTCTGCGAGAAGGGTGTCACCGGGCTGCCGTTCGTCACGAGGACGTCCGACGGCGCGGCGACCGCCACTGCGGCACCCGCGAGGGCGGTGGCCAGGGATGCCAGGGCAGCGGTCACGATGCGTGGTCGACGCATGACTGCTCCGTTCGGTGGTCGGAAAGATGGACGGTCGTCAGCGTCGGCGCCCGATGGCGGCCACCTCCAAGAGTGCTCCCGGCCGGACGTGTCGACAAGACGTCCGAGCGGCGAAGTCCGAGGGGTCAGGTGGTGGCCTCACCCGCCAGCGTCGCGAGGGCCGCAAGGGCCTGGGTGAAGCACTGCTCCGGCGGGGTCACGAGGCCCGCGCCGACCTGGCCCGTGCCCGCGACGCGTCCGGCCATGCCGGTGTTGATCTGCGGCAGGATCCCGGTGCGCGCCACGGCGGCGACGTCGATGCCGGTCGGGGTGCCGCGGAACTCGAGGATCGGCACCTGGAAGGCCTGGTGCTCGCCGACGGTGATCTCGTACATCGTCTGGGTGGCCCGCAGCGCGAACGGCACGTCGCCGCCGACGAACCTGACGATGGCCGGCGCTGCCGCCATGGCGAACCCGCCGATGCCGGCCGTCTCGGTGATCGCGGAGTCGCCGATGTCGGGGTTGGCGTCAGCCGGCCCGTAGGCGCCGAGGAACAGGCCCTCCGGGGTGTTGGCCGGACCCGTGAACCAGGCGTCGCCCGTGCCGGACACCCGGATGCCGAAGTCGGTCCCGTTGCGCGCCATGGTCGTCACGACGCTCGAGCCCGGGATGCCTTGTGCGGCAAGGGTGCTCAGCTTGCACGCGGGCATCCCGAGGTTGAGGAAGAAGTGCTCGTTGGCCCCGGAGAAGCGCACCGCCTCGGCGATGTCGGTCGACGACGCGTCGGCCGTGATCATCGTCGGCAGCAGCTCGCGCAGGAGCATGAGGGAGCCGGCACGGTTGCGGTTGTGCCCCTCGTCGCCCATCTGGAGCATCTGCGCGATGACCGCCTTCACGTCGACCGGCCCCGAGGCGTCGACCCGGGCGCGCACGGACTGCCGGAGGATCGGTCCGAGCGCCGAGCTCATCCAGTGCAGCCGGTCGATGACCTCGGGCCCGTAGGCGCCGTAGCGCAGCACCTTGCCGAGGCCCTCGTTGAGCGAGCACCACGACGTGTTGCCGTGGACGTCGTCGCGCAGCTCGTAGAGCCACATCGACGGGCTCACGACGCCGGCCATCGGCCCGACGGCGTCGCGGTGGTGGCACGGCTCGAGCGTGATGCCATCGCCCTTCTCGAGCCTGGCCTCCGCCTCCTCCGCGGTGTCGGCCAACCCCTCGAAGAGCATCGCGCCGATGAGCGCACCCCTGAGCGGCCCGGACGCGCGGGCGAACTCGATCGGCGGCCCGGCGTGCAGGAAGGTGCCCGGCTCGAGGCCGAGCGCGTCCGACGCCGTTCGGACGTCGACGAGGTCGGCGCCCGCGGCGACCATGCGGCGCAGCGCCTCGGCGTTGGCGGCGTCGCGACGCGGGTCGGCGAGGACCAATGCCAGATGACCCTCCGTGCCGGGCATGGGCGGTTGCCACGCCACCTCGGACACCCGGACCGCCTGGGCCCGCAACGACTCGGCGAGCAGCGGGATGCCGGCAGTCGCCACGGTGACGTCGGACTCGAGGAGCCCGCTCAGCGGAGGTGCTCCGTCGACCGAGGCACCCACCGGCCCGGCTGCTGCGGGAACCCTCGCGCGGTCCGTGGGCGTGGAGGGTGCGGGCGCCTCGCGGCCGAGGAGACGGACGGCCTCGCGGGCGGCGGCGGCGTTGGACAGCAGGACGGTGGCACCCGCCTCGACGAGCGCCGCGACGGACGCCTCGAGGTCCTGCGGGTCCGACGCGGTGCCGGTCACCGACACGACGACGGGCAGGGTACGTCCGGCCTGCGCCGCGGTGGTGCGTGCGGCCCGCACCGCGTCGGCCAGCTCGGGGGCGGGGTCGGCGTGGGAGCCGTGGCCCAGGACGAGGTCGAGGAGCAGGACCCCGCACGTCGGGTCCACGGCTTCGGTGGCGATGCGCTGCAGCCGCAGCGACGGGTCGATCATGGGGTGGGCCCGGCCGCGCGTCAGGGTGTCGTCGCCGAAGTCGACGACGACGTGGCCGGGGTCGCGCAGGTCGGGCCCGAGGGCGAGGTCCGGGCGCAGGGGGATGTTGGACCGGATGTCGCCGAGCGACGCAGCGGCCACGAGCATCGCCTCGTCGGCCAGCGTGCCCCCGCAGAACAGGCCGCGCAGCGAGGGTCCGGTGGCCTGCTCGCTCGACGAGGCCCCCTGCCACACCGGCCATCGCGGCAGCACGGGTGGCACGGGTGGCACGGACGAGGCACGACCGGCGGCCGTGACCACGGCCTCGACCGACGCCGTGAGGTCGGCGCGCCCCTGCCCCAGCGTCGCCCAGTGCACCGGCTTGCCCAGACCGGCCGCGAAGGCCTCCAGGTCGGCGAGTACCTCGGGGTCCGGCGGTTTCGAGACGACGACGACGCGGTCGGTGGTCGGGTCCGCGGCCAGCGCGGCGAGCGCCTGGCGCGTCGAGCGGCCGCCCACCGCGGCCGACAGGTCACGGCCGCCGACGCCGAGGCAGTGGCTGACGCCGACACCGGCCGCGTCGAGGAGGCACATGACCTGCTGCGCGCCGGTGCCCGATGCCGCGACGAGCCCCACCGGACCGGGCCGCACGACGTTGGCGAAGCCGAGGGCGACTCCACCGACGACCGCGGTGCCGCAGTCCGGACCCATGACGAGCACGCCCGCCTCGGCGGCGGCGTCCTTGAGCCGCACCTCGTCGGCCACCGGCACGTTGTCGGAGAACACCATGACCGAGACACCGGCGCGGACCGCGTCGAAGGCCTCGACCGCCGCGTTCGGCCCGGGGACCGAGACGAGGGCCAGGCCGGCGCCGGAGGCGGTGATGGCACCGCCGAGCGTGCGGCTCGGGGGCGCCTCACCGAACCCGCCGCCACCGGAGGGCACCGGACGGAGCCCGGCCAGGGCCTCGTCGACGGCGACGCGGGCCGCCGCCACGGCCTCGTCGCTGCCGCGGACGGCGACGACGAGGTCGTTGGGCGACGCGTCGGGCACCTCGAAACCCATGGCGCGGATGACCTCGAGGTTGAGGTCGGTGGCCATCGCCACCTGGGCGGCCTCGACACCGGGTGTGGCCGCGACCGTGCGCGACACCTGCATGAGGCTGACGGAGTCGTGGTAGGCGCCGGTCCTCAGCTCGACGTGGTCAGGCACTGCGGGGTCCCTTCTCGGTGTTGGATTCCCGGTGGTCGGCATCCGACCTGTCATGCGAGACAGGCGGGGCGGCTGCATCGAGGGCGAGCAGCGCTCCGGCGAGGCCGGAGACGAGGTCGTGCCCCGACGAGTGCCCGATGGCCAGGACCCCCGCGAGGCAGTCCGCCACCGCGGCAACGGCCTCCGGCGACGTGGCCTGACCCGCGCCACCCTGCAGGGCCGACACGAGCCGCACGACCTCCGGCACCGCATAGCCGTCACCCGCCGCGACGAGGAGCGCGGCGGACAGGCTCGTCGTGCGACCCAGGTCCTGCCCGACGGCGGTGCGCAGGGCCGACAGGGCGCGCCCGGCGCCGACGCCTCCGTCACGAGGGCCGGTGGCCGACCCGGCGGCCACGAGGGCGAGCAGCGCGCCGCACAGCGCATCGTCCCCGCTCGGCGTCAGCCCGCGGCCCGCGCCGACGAGCCCGCGGACCCCGGCACCGACCGGGCGTCCGGCGAGCGCGTCTGCCACGACCTCGTGGACGAGCTGGCCGAGGACGCCCGGCTCCGGCAGCGACGCGGCCGCCCCGGCACGTGGCATCCCCGGCCGCACGCGCGCGGGCCGGGCGAGCCGGGACGCCACGATCTCGACGTCGGGCAGCAGCACGCGTCCGCCACCCACGAGCACCGCGTCACCCGGCACGACGCCCCACCGCACGCGCCCCGACGGGTCGGCGAGCCTGAGCCCGACGGGCAGGAACAGGGCGTCCGAGGTCAGCACGGCCAGGACCTCCTCGTGCGCGCCGACCCCGACGTAGAGGCAGGTGGGGAAGGCCGCGAGCACCGGGCACGAGCGCACCGCCCGGGCCACCGCGCCGGCCACGAGCGGCGACACCGAGGCGGGCACGAGCACGTCGGACGCGTCCGTCACCGCCACCTCCGACCCATCGCCGAGGCGACCGGGCGACGCGTCCGCAGCCATCGGCCCGCCGACCGCGAGGGCCTGCCGGCGCCGGGCCGCACCGTCACCGGTCGCGAACCTGACCGCGACGCTACCGAGGCTGGGTAGGGTGCGCTCATGGTGAAAGTTGCCAACGATCCGGCCCTGCGCGACGGTGACTTGCCAGCGCCCGCAGGGTCGCGGGTCGCCGGCGACATCGAGGTGTCCGGCATCTCGCTGCGCCTCATCGCCGGCCTCGCCGCCGGCGTCAACGGGACCGTGCACGCCTCCGGGCCCCTGCTCGACGGGTCGGTCGACAGCACGACGCCGTTGCGCGCCGCACTCCAGGCCGCCGCCCTGGGGGACGCGCTGACGCACCAGCTGGTGCTGGCCGATGCCGCCGCTCTCGCCGAGTGGACGACGGCGTCCGCCTCGGCGCACACCCCGACCCAGACCTCCGCCCACACCTCCACGCGCACCTCCACCCCCGGCGTGACCGAGGCCGTGCACGTCCTCGCCGCGGCGGGCGCGGCCGCCCTCGTGCTGTCCGGCGTCGACGGCCCGGCGTCCGTCGCCCTCCACGAGGCCGCCCGACGTGTCGGCCTGGCCGTCATCGACGTGCCGCTCGAGGGGGTCGCGACGTTCACGACCGAGGTGCTGAGCGCGATCCTGGCCCACCAGACCGCGACCCTGCGGCGGCTGGAGGACGCCGACCGCGCCCTCGTCCAGATCGTCCTGGCGGGAGGGTCGCTCACCGACCTCTGCCAGCAGGTCGTCGGGTTCCTCGACGGCGCGGCCATGGTGACCACGACCGACGGACGCGTCATCGCCAGGGCGGGATCGCAGCGCGAGCTCGAGCACGCCGAGTCGCTCGACTGCTTCGACCGCACCGGGCGGCTGCTCACCGAGGCCGAGCCGATGGGTCCCCGGCCGGAGGGCCCCGGCGCCGACCGCGCCGCCGTGCGCATCGTCGCCGGGCACCTCGACCACGGCGTGCTCGTCGCCTTCTGCAGCCACCGGCACCTGACCGCCGACGACGTCCGGCTGCTCGAGCGTGCGGCGACGGTCGCGGCCCTGGCCATCACGAAGGACCAGGCGGTCTCGGCGGTCGAGGGCAAGTACCGCGCCGAGTTCCTCCGCGACGCCCTCGCCGGGCGCGCGGGCAGCCCCGCCGACGCGGTCGCGCACGCGGCCTCGCTCGGGTGGGACATCGACCGGCCGCTCGTCGTCGTCGTCGCCGAGACCGACGAGGACGACGACCGCACGACGCGCGACCCGGAGGAGGTGCGCTTCCTCCAGCAGCGCTTCGCCCGGGCGTGGACGCACGCGGTCGCGGTCCGCGACCCGTGCACCCCGGTCATGGGGTTCAGCCGGGAGGTGGTGACGCTGATGCCGGTGCCGGCCTCGGCCGACACCGACCGCGTCATGCGCCTCGTCGGCGACCTCGTGCGCGTCGTCCGGGGCGACGGCGGTGGCGGACGCCGCAGCTTCTCCGCCGGCGTCTCACGGCCGATCACGTCGGCGGCCGGCCTGGCCCAGGCCTACGAGGAGGCGCTGTCGGCGGTGACCGTCGGCCGGCAGATGCACGGCGACGGCGCCCTCGCGCACGTCGACGGCCTCGGCATCTACCGGCTGCTCGCGCTCGTGCCCGACGGCACCGACCTGCGGCGGTTCGTCCACGAGTCGCTGCGCGAGCTGGCCACCGACGACTCGGCCGAGAACGCCGGCCTGCGCGAGACGCTCCGCGTGCTGCTCGACACCAACCTCAACGTCGCCGAGACCGCGCGGATCCTCTTCTTCCACTACAACACCCTGCGGTACCGCATCGGCAAGCTCGAGAAGATGCTCGGACCGTTCACCACGGATCCCGACCTGCGCCTCACCCTCGCCCTCGCCCTGAAGATCCACGCGATGCGCGGCATCTGACGACCCGCCCACATCCCCACCGAGCGACGCCACTGATCGACGCCACCGCCCGGGGCGTCATCCGGGCCGGGACGTCACGAACTGCCAGACGGGCGCCCCCGGCGTGTATCACCTTTTGACGAACGGGACCGCACCGCGGCGGAGTAGGTTTCGCCCATCCGCGGGGTCGGACTTCGGTGTCGCGGTCCACTCATCGCGCAGGGCGCGGCAGGACGCGTCAAGAGGAGTCGGCATGGCTTTGGGCTGGAAACTGCACGGCGACGGCAAGACGATGGGTCCCGATGACGTCGTCGCCCCGGACGAGCGGCTCTCGTGGGGCAAGACCGTGGGCCTCGGTGCGCAGCACGTCGTGGCGATGTTCGGCGCGACGTTCGTCTTCCCGCTGATCATGGGCCTCAACGCACAGCTCGCGATCATGATGAGCGGCATCGCGACGATCTGCTTCCTGCTCATCGTCAACGGCAAGGTGCCGAGCTACCTCGGCACGTCGGCCAGCTTCGTCGGCGCCGTGGCGGCCATCCGGGCCCAGGGCGGCACCTCGCAGCAGGTCACCGGCGCCATCCTCGTGGCCGGCGTCGTCCTGGCGATCGTCGGGGTGCTCATCCACTTCCTCGGCTCGTCGGTGCTGCACCGGGTGCTCCCGCCGGTGGTCACCGGTGCGGTCGTCATGCTCATCGGCTTCAACCTCGCTCCGGTGGTCGCCACGGTCTACTGGCCGCAGGACCAGTGGGTGGCCTTGCTCGTCATGGCCTTCACCATCGTCTGCGCGGTGGCCTTCAAGGGCTTCATCTCGCGCATCGCGGTGTTCCTCGCGCTCGTCTTCGGCTACGTCATCTCCTGGCTCTTCGACCGGATCTTCGGTCAGATCACGGCCCCTGACGGCGCCGGGAAGGTCTCGACGCACTTCCGCACGAACTTCGACACCATCGCCAGCTCGCAGTGGTTCGGCCTGCCGCCGACGACCGGTACGCCCGGCCCGGACGGCAAGGCCATGGTCGGCATCCACGCGCCGTCGTTCTCGGTCGCGGCGATCCTCCTCGTCCTGCCGGCCGTCATCGCCCTCATCGCCGAGAACACCGGTCACGTCAAGGCGGTCGCCGAGATGACGAAGACCGACCTCGACCCGTACATGGGCCGGGCCATCGCCGCCGACGGCATCGGCACGGCGATCGCGAGCTCGGTCGGCGGTTCGCCGACCACGACGTACGCCGAGAACATCGGCGTCATGGCGGCGACCCGCGTCTACTCGACGGCGGCGTACTACGTCGCCGCCGCCGTGGCCATCATCTTCGGCCTCTCACCGAAGTTCGGGGCACTCGTGTCCTCGGTCCCCGGTGGCGTCCTCGGGGGCATCACCGTGGTGCTCTACGGCATGATCGGCCTGCTCGGCGCGAAGATCTGGAAGGAGAACGGCGTCGACTTCGGCAACCCGATCAACCTCGTCCCGGTGGCCGCCGGCATCGTCATCGGCATCGGCAACGTCTCGCTGAAGTTCACGGAGAGCTTCACGCTGGGCGGCATCGCGCTCGGCACCATCGTCGCCGTGGTCGCCTTCCACGTCGCGCGTGCCATGGCGCCGGCCGACCTGCGGGCCAGGGCGGACGAACCGGGCGGGACGATGATCTCCCTCGGCGAGCGCGAGGGTGACTACGGCGACGCCGACGGCGTCGACGACCTGTACCAGGACGCGCCGGACCGCCCCGACCGTCGACGCTGAGGCGTCCCGCCGCTCGGCAGGACCCGCGTGGCCCCCGACGTCGTCGGGGGCCACTCCCCTTCCCGGCACGAGCGGCCCCCTGGATGCGCCCCACGCACGTCCTTCGGCAGAACGTGCCAAAACCGGCGGCGCACCGAGGCAGCGCGAATCTCTGGCCCCACCCGTCGTCGAGAGGCAGGATCGGTTCGGTGAAGCCCGCACCCTTCGTGCACCACGCACCGCGCACCGTCGACGAGGCCGTCGCCGTGCTCGCGCGGGTCGGCCACGACGGCAAGGTCCTCGCCGGCGGGCAGAGCCTCGTGCCTCTGCTCAACATGCGCCTCGCCTCCCCCGCGCACCTCGTCGACGTCAACGGCGTCGAGGGGCTGGGCGGCATCGAGGTGCTGCCGGAGGCCGTCCGCGTCGGTGCGCTGGTGCGCCACCGCGGCCTCGAGCGGTCCACCGCGGCAGCAGCCGTGCTGCCGCTGCTGCGCCAGGCGGTCGTCAACGTCGCCCACCCGGCCATCCGCAACCGCGGGACCACGGTCGGCTCTCTCGCGCACGCCGACCCGGCCGGCGAGATGCCCTCGGTGCTGGCCCTGACCGACGGCGTCATCGAGGTGGTCGGACCGGGCGGGACCCGCGAGATCGCCTGGGACTCCTTCTTCCTCGGCCCGCTCGAGACCTCCCTCGCGCACGACGAGCTCGCCGTCGCAGCGCGGTTCGGGCGGCTCCCCGAGGGGACGCGCACCGCGTTCGCCGAGTCGGCACGACGGCACGGCGACTACGCCGTGGCCGGCGTCGGTGTCGCGGTGACGCTCACGGACGGCACCGTCGCGTCGGCGCGCGCGTCGTTCGTCTCGGTGACACCGGTCCCGTCGGTCCTCGACCTCTCGGAGGTCATCGGTGGGCTCGAGCCCGGTACCGACGCGTGGGCGGCCGGCCTGGACGCGACCGCCGAGGTGGTGCGCCAGCACGTCGACCCCGACGGCGACATCCACGCCACCGCCGAGTACCGGCGGATGCTCGCGGCCGAGCTGACCCGCCGCACCCTGACCACCGCCGTGAGCGAGGAGACCGGCCGATGACCGATCCCACCAGCGCGTCCGCGGGTGAGCGGCTGCACGACGTCACGGTCGTGGTCAACGGGGTGCGACGCACGGCGTCGGTGCCGGCGCGACGCCTCCTGTCCGACTTCCTTCGGCACGACCTTCGCCTGACCGGCACGCACGTCGGCTGCGAGCACGGCGTGTGCGGCGCCTGCACCGTGCTCGTCGACGGCGAACCGATGCGCTCGTGCCTGATGTTCGCCGTCACCGCGCAGGCCCACGCGGTGACCACGGTCGAGGGCCTGTGTGAGGCCCCCGACGCCCGACCCGCCCCCACCGGGGAGCCGATGAACCCGGTACAGCAGGCCTTCGCCGAGTGCCACGGCCTGCAGTGCGGGTTCTGCACGCCCGGCTTCCTGACGACCATCACCGCGTACCTCGAGGAGAACCCCTCGCCGACGAGCGAGCAGGCGCGAGAGGCGATCTCGGGCAACCTGTGTCGCTGCACCGGCTACCAGAACATCGTCAGGAGCGTGCTTCGGGCCGCCGAGATCAAAGGCCGAGCGCACCGCGGAGGACGCGGCCCGGCCGGACGCCGAGGGGGTCGCGCACACATGACGACGCAGATGTTCGGGGCCCCGGTGCGCCGCAAGGAGGACCCGCGCCTCCTCACCGGTGGCGGCCGCTACCTCGACGACCTGGGCCACGACGCCCTCGCGGCGGCGTTCGTCCGCAGCCCCTACGCCCACGCGCGGGTGCTCGACGTCGACGCGTCGGACGCCGTCGACATCGACGGCGTCGTCGGCATCTACACGTGGGAGGACCTGCCCGGACGCGTCGCCGAGCCGCTGCCGCTGCTCATCCCGCACCCGACGCTGACCCATGGGCGCACCGGTCATGCGCTCGCCCGCGACGAGGTCAACCACGTCGGTGAGCCGGTCGTCATGGTCGTGGCCACCGACCGGTACCTCGCCGAGGACGCGTGCGCACGCATCCGTGTGGGCTACGAGCAGCGTCCGGCCGTCGTCGGCATCGAGAACGCCCGCGACGGCGACCTGCTCGTGCACGACGACGTGCCCGGCAACGTGGCCGCGAACATGCTGCAGACCGTGGGCGACGTCGACGCGGCCATGGCGGTGGCGCCCCACCGGCTGACCCTCGACCTCGAGATCGAGCGCAGCGCGTGCACGCCGATGGAGGGCAAGGGCGTCTACGCGCGCTGGGACGACGAGAAGGGCGAGCTGCGGATGTACTCCTCGACCCAGACGTCGACCGGTGTGCGCGCCGCGGTGGCCGCCAAGCTCGACCTGCCCCTGGCCAAGGTCGAGTGCATCGCGCCCGACGTGGGCGGCGGGTTCGGCGTCAAGATCGTCCACCCCTGGCCCGAGGAGGTCCTCGTCCCCTGGGCCGCGCGGCTGCTGAACCGGCCGGTCAAGTGGACCGAGGACCGCCGCGAGCACTTCGTCGGGGCGGCGCACGAGCGCGGCCAGGTGCAGCGCGTCGAGGTCGGGTTCGACGACGCCGGAACGCTGCTCGCCCTCGACGTCAAGATCTGGCACGACAACGGCGCCTACACCCCGTACGGGATCATCGTCCCGATCATCACCTCCACCCAGCTGCTCGGGCCCTACAAGCCCGGCGCCTACCGCGTCGAGTTCTGGTCGCTCTACACCAACACCGTGATGGTCACGCCCTACCGCGGGGCGGGGCGCCCGCAGGGCTGCTTCGCGATGGAGCGCACGATGGATGCCATCGCCGACGAGCTCGGCCTCGACCGCGCGGAGGTGCGCTCGCGCAACTTCATCCTCCCCGAGGAGATGCCCTACGACCACGGCCTGCTCTTCCAGGACGGCCGCCCGCTCAAGTACGACTCCGGCGACTTCCCGGCGAGCCTGGCCGCGCTCAAGGCTCTCGTCGGCTGGGACGACTTCGCCGGCTACCGCGCACGGGCGCAGGCCGAGGGCCGCACGGTCGGGATCGGGATCGGTTGCTACGTGGAGGGCACCGGCGTCGGGCCCTACGAGGGCGGCCACATCCAGATCGAGACCAGCGGGCGGGTCAACGTCTCCACCGGCCTGACGTCGCAGGGGCAGGGCCACGAGACCGTCTTCGCGCAGATCGTCGCCGAGGAGCTCGGCGTGCGCCTCGAGGACGTCCACGTCACCACCGGTGACACCCGCCGGATGGCCTACGCGGTCGGCACGTTCGCGTCGCGCGCAGCCGTCATGAGCGGCAGCGCCATCGCCCTGGCCGCCCGCAACGTCCGCGCCAAGGCGCTGCGCATCGCGGCCGACGCGCTCGAGGTGTCGCCCGACGACCTCGAGATCGTCGAGGGCACCGTCCGGGTCAAGGGCGCGCCGGGCACGTCGATGTCGCTCGGCACCGTGTCCGTGCTGTCGAACCCGCTGCGCTACGCCTTCGACGAGGCGGCCAAGGCGGCGACCCAGTTCGCCGGCACCTTCGACCCCGACAAGCCGCCGGTCGCCGAGGACGACGAGCCCGGCCTCGAGGGCAAGGACTTCTACTCCCCGACGCAGGCGACGTTCGCCAACGGCATGCACGCGGCCGTCGTCGAGACCGACCCGGTCACCGCCGAGATCCGCATCCTGCGGTACTGCGTCGTCCACGACTGCGGCACGATGATCAACCCGATGATCGTCGAGGGCCAGGTGCACGGCGGCGTCGCGCAGGGTGTCGGCGGCGCGCTCTACGAGCGGATGGTCTACGACGAGTCGGGGCATCTGCTCAACGCCTCCTTCATGGACTTCCTCGTCCCGTACGCGTCCGAGGTCCCGACCATCGAGACCGACCACCTCGAGACGCCCTCACCGCTCAACCCGCTCGGCCTCAAGGGTGCCGGAGAGGCGGGCTGCATCCCGGTCTCCGCCGTCATCGCCTCGGCCGTCGAGGACGCCGAGGGCTTCCCGATCCGCCGGATGCCGCTGTCCCCCAACGACCTCTGGGAGCTGCGCCGCCGGCACGCCGCCGGCGACCTCCCCTCCCTGCACCGTACGACCCGCACCGTCACCGACGCCGGCGCGCCCGCCAAGGAGCCGAACGCATGAAGATCTCCGGAACCGCGACCCTCTCCGCGCCACCGCAGCAGGTGTGGGACGCCTTCCACGACCCGGCGGTCCTCGCCCGGTGCCTGCCCGGCTGCGACCGCCTCGTCGAGCTCGGTGCCGACCGCTACGCCATGACCGTCACGGCCGGCGTCGCCGCCATCCGCGGGACGTACGACGGCGAGGTCCGCCTCGACGACCCGGCCGCGCCCGACTCGTTCACGCTGCGCGCCAAGGGGGCCGGAGCCCCGGGTACCGTCGACGCCGACGTCGTCGTGCGTCTGGCCGCCTCGAGCACGGGCGGCACCGACCTCACCTACGACGCCGACGCGTCCGTCGGTGGCCCGATCGGCGGCGTCGGGCAGCGGATGCTCGCCGGCGTCGCCAAGAAGATGGCCGGCCAGTTCTTCAGCGCGGTCGACGCCGACCTGGCCGGTGGTCCCTCGTCCGCCGCCGAGGCGTCTGCCCCGGCTGGGGCGCCGGCGGCCCCGTCCCCCTCCCGGGTCATGGGCAGCCAGGAGTCGTCGGCCGCCGCCCGCACGAGCGGCGCCGGGGCCGTGTACGCGGGGCGGCCTGCGGCGTCCGGCGCACCCACGCGGAGGGCACCGAGCCGCGAGTTCGCGCTCGGCGCTCTGGCAGGGGGCGCGATCGCCATCGTCGGGGTCGTCGTGGGCTGGGCCATCGGGAGAGGATGAGACATGCGCGCGTTCACCGCCGCGGCCGTGCAGGTCGCCCCCGTCCCGGCACCGCTCCGCGCCGACACGATCCGCGCCAACGTCGAACACTGCGTCCAGATGACCCGACGGTGCGTCGAGGCCACCGGCGCCGAGCTCGTCGTGCTACCCGAGACCGCCACCACGGGGTTCACCCCGGGCTGCTCGAAGGAGGAGCTGTGGGACCTCGTCGCCGAGATCCCCGGCCCCTTGACCGAGCCCGTCCAGGCCGTGGCCCGCGAGCTCGGGGTGCACGTGTGCCTCGGCACCTACGAGCGGGGCCGGGAGCGGGGCGTCGTCCACAACTCGTCGGTGCTCATCGACCCGGCCGGCGAGGTGCTCGGGGTCTACCGCAAGACGCACCCGTTCTGCTCCGAGATCGTCAGCGGCGGCGGCTGGGTGACGCCTGGCGACACCGTCACCGTCTGCGACACCGACCTCGGGCGCATCGGCATGATCATCTGCTTCGACGGCGACTACCCCGAGCTCTCGCGGATCCAGGCGGTGCAGGGGGCGGAGGTGATCTGCCGCCCGTCCGCCCTGCTGCGCTCGGCCGACATCTGGGACCTCACGTCGCGGGCCCGTGCCTACGACAACCACGTCTACGTCATCGGCGCCAACGCCGTCGGCACGGACCCGGCGGGCGTCCTCTACTTCGGCAACAGCCACGTCGTGACGCCGGTGGGCCACATCGTGGCCAAGGCCGCGACCCAGGAGGGCTGGGTGACCGCGCGCCTCGACCCGGCCGAGGCCCTCGCGTCGCTGACGCCGGGGTCGAACGTCGGGCAGTCCTTCGACCACCTGCGCGACCGCAACCTCGACCTGATCCGCAACCATCGCGACGACCTCGAGCGGCCGGCGGCGACGTCGTTCCCGCACGCCCCGATCCACCGCGGCGAGGCCGGCTGACGGCAGCGGTCCTCCCTGCGGTGGACCGTGGCGCGGGTCCTGCCGGGTCCGCCACGGACCGCTGTCGAGGGTTGCCGCCGGCACACCCTCCTGTTGGCAGCATGTGCCGACGCCCTCGCCCCCGCCCCCCGGTTGAATCCTGACCATGGCAGCAGGCACCCCCGAGTCCACGGTCTCCACGGTCTCCACGGCGCCCGGGCGACGCATCCGCATCGGCATCGACACGGGTGGGACCTTCACCGACGTCGTCGCCCTCGACGAGGACTCCGGCGAGGTCGTCACGACGAAGACACCCTCGACGCCGAGTGACCCGGCCGACGGGTTCATCACGGGTGTGCACAAGGTCCTCGGCCTGCTCGGTGCGACGGGGGCCGACGTCACGGCGGTCAGCCACGGCACGACGGTCGCCACCAACCAGCTGCTCGAGGGAAAGGTCGAGCGGCTCGGGTTCATCACCACCGAGGGCTACGAGTTCGTCCTGGAGATCGCGCGCCAGGCGGTTCCGGACGGGTACGGCAACTCCTACTTCTGGGTCAAGCCGCCGCGCATCGTCCCGGCCGACCTCGTGCGCACCGTGGGTGGCCGGATGAGCTTCGAGGGCAAGGAGATCCGGCCGTTCGACGAGGAGTCGGCCGTCCGTGCCGCACGGTTCTTCCGGGACCGCGGCATCCCGACCGTCGGCGTCTGCCTCCTGCACGCCTACGCCAACGACGACCACGAGCGCCGCATGCGCGACGTGCTCGCCGCCGAGCACCCCGACGCGGTGGTGTCGATCTCGAGCGAGGTGCTGCGCGAGTACCGCGAGTACGAGCGGTCGATGACGACGCTCGTCGACGCCGCGGTCAAGCCGCGGGTGTCGCGCTACGTCACGAACATCCACCGCCTCGACGAGTTCACCGGCGCGGCCGGCCCCGACGGACCGGCCCGCGAGCGAATCCCCTTCTACATCATGAAGTCCAACGGCGGCGTGCTGTCGGCCGACGAGGTCGTCAACCAGCCGATCACGACCGTCCTGTCCGGCCCGGCGGCCGGCGCGCTCGGCGCGGGTCTCATCGCGAGCCGTGCCGGGTACGGCAAGGTGCTCACCTGCGACGGCGGCGGTACCTCGACCGACGTGTCGGTCGTGCTCGACGGCGAACCGGCCCTGACGACAGAGGGATCGGTGGGCGCGTACCCGAGCAAGATCCCGATGATCGACGTCGTCACGGTCGGCGCTGGCGGCGGCTCCATCGCGTGGGTCAGTCCCGAGGGCTCGCTCAAGGTCGGACCGCAGTCGGCCGGCGCCGACCCCGGACCGCTGTGCTACGCCAAGGGCGGCACCGAGCCGACGATCACCGACGCGCACGTCGTCCTCGGACGCATCCCGCCGCACCTGCTCGGCGGGGAGATCCCCCTGGACGTCGACGCCGCCCGGACCGGCCTCGAGGCCCTCGCCGAGCGCCTCGGGCTCGACGCCGACCGCTGCGCCACGGGCATCCTCGAGATCTCGGCGTGGAACCAGGCCAACGCGCTGCGGCAGGTCAGCGTCAAGCGCGGCCTCGACGTGCGCGACTTCATGCTCGCGACGTTCGGCGGGTCCGGCTCGCTGCTCGCCTGCCGCCTCGTCGACATCCTCGACCTCGCCGGCGTCGTCGTGCCGCAGAACCCCGGCAACGTGTCGGCGTTCGGGCTGCTCACCGTCGACGTGAGGAACGACTACGTCCAGACGTCGGTCGCCCGCCACGACGCCCTCGACCTCGCCGCCGTCCGCGGGACGTTCGACGAGCTCACCGCCCGGGCCGCGTCGGCGCTCGACGCAGAGGGCTTCGACCGAGCCGACCACCGGTACGCCCGCACCGTCGACCTGCGCTACTTCGGGCAGGCCTTCGAGGTGCGCGTCCCCGCGCCGGAGGGTGACGTGACCGCGGAGTGGGCCGACGCCGTCGCCGACGCCTTCCATGCCGGGCACCGCGCCCTCTACGGCTACGACTTCCGCGCGGACCCCCGCCAGCGCGTCGAGTGGGTCAACCTCCGCGTCACCGGCATCGGGCCCATCACTCGTCCAGAGCTGCGCGAGATCGGCTCCGCCGCAAGCGAACCGGCTGCCCTCTCGGTCAGGGCACGCACCGGGTCGCGTCCGGTGTGCTTCGACGCCGACGCCGGCTACGTCCTGACCGACGTGTGGTGGCGCCCCGACCTGCGGGCCGGTGAGGTGCTCCGCGGACCGGCCGTCGTCGAGGAGTTCGGCTCGACCGTGCCCGTGCACCCGGGGTTCGCCGTCCGTGTGGACGCGTTCGGCAACCTCGTCATGACCAAGGAGGCCTGACATGTGCTTCTCCTGCCAGACCGCTCGGACCCGGCTCGCCCCCGCCGACGCCGCCGTCGGCGGCCGCTCCCCCTCCGGTTCCCCCCCGGGCTCCCCCACCGACGCGTCACCGGCCCCGGTCAACCCCGCGGGGCTGCCCACGGCGTACGAGCACGGCAACCGGTTGACGCCGGTGGGCACGAGCGTCGACCCGGTCCTCGTCGAGATCGTCGAGGGCACGCTGGCCAGCGTCGAGCTGGAGGTCGAGACCGCGATCGCGCGCACGAGCCGCAGCCCGATGATCCGTGACGCCCACGACTTCCGCGCGGGCATCCACGACCGGCAGCTGCGCAAGCTGACCGGCCGCTCGTACAGCGCTCTCGTCCACCCGGTCGTCCGCGACTTCCCCATCGAGCACATGAGCGAGGGCGACGTCTTCTTCCACAACGACGTGTACGAGTCCGAGGGCGGCATCGGCCACCTGCCCGACCTCTGCGTCACGGTTCCGGTCTTCTCCGGCGGCGAGGTCGTCGCGTTCGTCCAGGCGTTCGGCCACCACGACGACATCGGCGGGGCGGTCCCCGGGTCGATGCCGAGCAACGCGCGGACCGTGTTCGAGGAGGGCCTGTCCGTCCCGCCGATCAGGCTGTGGGACAAGGGCGTCCCCAACCAGGCAGCGCTGCGCATCATGACCCGGAACAGCCGGATGCCCGACAGCCTGGCCGCCGACCTCGACGCCGAGTGCTCGGCCTGCCTCATGGGCGCGCGCCGGCTGGCCGAGCTGTTCCAGCGGTACGGCCGCGACAGCATCGAGGCCGCGTTCGACGCCATCCTCGACAAGACGACCGAGACGTACCGCCGCGAGATCCTCGGCAAGATCCCCGACGGCACGTACGTCTGGGAGGACTACGCCGAGCACGACGGCGTCGACGAGCCGATGCTCCACACGCAGCGGATCACCCTGACGAAGGAGTCCACGGGCGGCCCCGGCCGCTCCGACCTCTACCCTGAAGGCGGCCCACGGCTCGTCATCGACTTCACCGGCACGGGTCCGCAGGCCAAGGGCCCGATCAACCACTGCGGCGACTACGTCGGCGGCAACTTCCTCAAGAAGTGGCTGGCGCCGATCCTGCGCAACCTCGCCGACACCCCCGAGCGGATGGCCGAGCTCGACGTCAACGAGGGCGTCGTGCCCCTCATCGAGATGCGCTTCCCCGACAAGGGGACGCTGCTGACGCCGATCTACCCGGCCCCCACGAACGCCCGCACCTTCGTCATCCTGCGACTGCTCGGCGTCCTGGCCGGCGCGGTCGCCAAGGCCGTCGACGGCCGGATGCCGGCCGACCAGGAGACGATCCGCTACACCGGCGTGTACGGCAAGGACCGCGACGGCAACGACTACCTCATGCGCGAGGTGCTCGGCGGCGGCTCGGGCGGCCGCTACTACGCCGACGGCGAGGACACGATCCACGTCGTGCCCGACAGCCGCAACCTGCCCACCGAGTTCACCGAGAGCCGGTTCCCCTTC
>NZ_JBNDHY010000053.1:0-27719 GCF_056755315.1 Monashia sp. HAY1-2A | reverse complement strand
TCCGTCGTCGGCAGCGTCAGATGTGTATAAGAGACAGGTCCCTCGACCGGGCCCGACGGCACACCTGCTTGGATGGGACCGACCTGACGTCGAGCGTGGGAGGTCCAGTCATGGCGAGTGCCGAGTTCGAGCAGGCCGTCGAGGCGGTCAAGGGGCTGGCAGCCGACCCCGGCAACGACGTCAAGCTCAAGCTCTACGGCCTGTACAAGCAGGTGACCCAGGGTGACGTGACCGGCTCGCGACCCGGGATGATGAACCCGGTCGGCCGGGCCAAGTACGACGCGTGGGCGCGCCTGTCCGGTACCTCGCCCGAGGCCGCTGAGGAGCAGTACGTCGCGATCGTGCGCGACCTCACCTCCGCCTGACGCGTCCGGCCCTTCCCGCGCGGAACCGGACCACGTGGCGCGTTGTCGCGGCCGGTCGGGCTCGCTCGCCGCAACACACGACCACCTGGTGCGTTGTCGCGGCCGGTTGGCGCCGCTCACCGCAACAACCGACCACCTGGTGCGGTCAGGCGGGGACCGCGAGGTCCTCCGGCAGGCTCGGGAAGTGCAGCCGCCACGCGTCGGACAGGCGCGGCACGGGCATGCCCTGGTCGCGCATCGCGGCCGCGATCCGGCTGAGCGTGCGGGCCGGCGTCCGGTAGACGTCCTTGGAGCGCACGACGACGATGCGCCACCCGTCACCGTCCAACCACTCCCGCCGGTCGATGTCGCGGTCCCACTGCTCGTCGGAGTCGGCGTGCTGCCGGCCGTCGTACTCGATGACGAGCCGCGCGCCGGGGAAGGACAGGTCGAAGCGGAAGCGGACCCGGCCGTCCGGCCACCGGATGCGCTGGTTCACGACCGGTTCCGGCAGACCGGCCAGCACCATGAGCATCCGCACGCGCGTCTCCATCGGTGAGTCCACCTCGGCCCGCACGAGCGACGCGGCGCGCCGGGCCAGCCTCCGGGCCCTGCCGCGGTACGCGACGGCCGCCTCGACCAGCTGCTCGGGCGTGACGACACCTGCCTTGACGAGCGAGTCGCCCGCGACGACGAGGTCGACGAGGCCCAGCTCGTCGCTCAGGTCGAGGAAGGTCGACGACGGCGCCCCAGACCCGTGCGGCGGTGTGGTGCGAGGCCACGCTGCCCGGGCCCGCGACGAGGAGCCCGGCCCGTGCGAGGACGACCGGCGTGACCGGTTCCGAGGTCGCCACGTAGACGCCGCGGAGCAGGCGTCGGTAGCGGCCGGAGCGCAGGTCCCAGGCGCGGACGCCCGGCGGCGGGACGACGTGGCGTCGGCCGGTGCCCGGGTCGGTGCTCGTGGTGACCCGGAACGGGCCCCGGGGTGGCACGGCTGCGGGGGACATGGCCCGATGCTGGCGCAGAGCAGACCCGCCCCGGGCGGCTCATCCACACCCTCGGCACGGGCTCACGCGGCCGGTCACGTGGCAGCTCACGTGGCGGCACTCGGGACGACGCGTCTGTTCGGACGCGGCACGGCGCCACGTGGCGGCTTGACGCGGTCGGTCGGTCGCATCCAGCCCCACAGCGCGCCTGGTGGTCGCCTGTTGCGGTGAGCCGGTGTGGGCCGTCGACGGGCGCGCGTCGACGAACGCGCCGGACGCGGCGGGCCGAGCCGCGCAGGTCGCTGACCTGCACCGATTCGGCTGGAACGCGGTTCAACTGACACGTGCGTCGTTTGTCAGCCATCAGCGGACAAACGGCGTTGCGCGAGCGGGGGTGGGGTCCTCCGTCGTCTAATAGGAGGCGACCCCGTGGGCGAGCGGGGGCGCTCGGGCGCATCCGGCACCCGAGGTCGAGCGACCAGGAGTGATTCGGTGGCACGCATCGGAGAAGGCGGGGACCTGCTCAAGTGCTCGTTCTGCGGAAAGAGCCAGAAGCAGGTCAAGAAGCTCATCGCCGGACCCGGGGTGTACATCTGCGACGAGTGCATCGACCTCTGCAACGAGATCATCGAGGAGGAGCTCGCCGAGAACAGCGAGCTGGGCCTGGACCACCTGCCCAAGCCGCGTGAGATCTTCGACTTCCTGCAGAACTACGTCGTCGGTCAGGACACCGCCAAGAAGGCGCTCGCCGTGGCCGTCTACAACCACTACAAGCGCATCCAGGCCGGTGAGGGCCCCAAGCGCGACGACGAGCACGTCGACATCGCCAAGTCCAACATCCTGCTCATCGGCCCGACCGGCTCCGGCAAGACCTACCTGGCCCAGACCCTCGCCAAGATGCTCAACGTGCCGTTCGCGATCGCGGACGCCACGGCGCTGACCGAGGCCGGCTACGTCGGCGAGGACGTCGAGAACATCCTGCTCAAGCTCATCCAGGCCGCCGACTACGACGTCAAGAAGGCCGAGACGGGCATCATCTACATCGACGAGGTCGACAAGATCGCCCGCAAGAGCGAGAACCCGTCGATCACGCGGGACGTGTCGGGTGAGGGCGTGCAGCAGGCCCTCCTGAAGATCCTCGAGGGCACGACGGCGAGCGTGCCGCCGCAGGGTGGACGCAAGCACCCGCACCAGGAGTTCATCCAGATCGACACGACGAACGTGCTGTTCATCGTCGGCGGTGCCTTCGCCGGGCTCGAGAAGCTCATCGAGTCGCGGGTCGGGCGCAAGGGTCTCGGCTTCGGTGCCGCCCTGCACAGCCCGAAGGACCTCGCCGACGGCTTCGCCGACGTCATGCCCGAGGACCTGCTCAAGTTCGGCCTCATCCCGGAGTTCATCGGCCGCCTGCCCGTCCTGACGACGCTCGCGCCGCTCGACCGCCAGGCCCTCGTCAACATCCTGACCGCCCCGCGCAACGCGCTCGTCAAGCAGTACCAGAAGATGTTCGAGATCGACGGGGTAGAGCTCGAGTTCACCGAGGACGCCCTCGAGGCCGTCGCCGACCAGGCGCTGCTGCGTGGCACCGGGGCCCGTGGCCTGCGCGCCATCATGGAGGAGGTCCTCCTGCCCGTGATGTTCGACGTGCCCAGCGACGACGGCATCGCCCGGGTGGTCGTGACGCGCGAGGTCGTCCTTGACAACGTCAACCCGACGATCGTCCGGCGGGAGGCCGAGCCGCGGGCCAAGCGTCCGCGCAAGGAGTCGGCCTGACCGCCACCGCCATCCGCCACCGCCATCCGGCTGCGGCGTCGCACCGGTCCTTGACGCGGGTCCCGACGGGAGGTTGACCGCCCGTGGTCGCACCGTTCCGACTGCGCTCCGGTGACCCGGCGCCCGTCCAGCAGACGTCGACGACGTGCGGGTCCGCCTCGCTCACGGTGGCCCGGATGCTCGTCGACCCGGCCTTCGCGCAGTGGATCCGCCTCGGGGTCCCGCGCGACCCGGACGCCCCGATGGACCGCGGCACCGAGGCGGAGCGCTTCGCCGCCTACGAGCAGGTGGTCGCCCGGCGCACCGGCGGCCTGTTCGGCGGGGGAGGGCGGCCACAGCTGCCGTGGCCGCGCGCGCTCGGCACGTCGCCGTGGGGCGCCCGCAACGAGCTGCGGTTCGGGGCCGGGGCGCACGGGGCACGGTGGCAGGTCCAGTGGTTCCGGCTCGGGTCACGTGCGCGGCTCGAACGGGCCTACGACCACCTCGTGTCCGCCGTCGGCCCGGGACGCCCGGCCGTCCTCTACATCGGCAGCCCGACCCTGCCGCGGCACGTCGTCCTCGCGCTGCCGGCGACCGGCTCCGACGGGCTCGACGTCTACGAGCCGTCGGCCGGACGCGTCGTCGGGCTGCCCCGCGAGGCCTTCGTGATGCGCCGGCTCCGGCTGGCCGGCTGGGACGTGCCGTGGGCCGCGGTCCACGACGTGGCCGGTCCGCCAGGGGCGGCCTGACCCACGGGTCAGCTCGGCTCTGCAGGCGGCTCGGTGCGCAGCAGGAGCAGTCCGGCCGACAGGCCGAGCACGCCGACGACGAGCGCGGCCGGCGCGGCATCCCCGACCCGGCCCGCGAGCACCCCGGCGAGGGCCCCGACCGGGAGCGCGGCAGCGGCCGCCACCCCGGTGCGCCTCGCCCAGCGGAGGAGCTCGGGTCGGCCGAGCTGGGTGGCCGGCGGCACCGACGCGCCCAGGGCGGCGGCGGCGTGTCCGACCGCGACTCCGGCCGCGGCGGGCAGGTTCCACCACGAGAACGAGGCCTCGGGCGTCAGGGTGAACCAGCCGAACAGCATGAGTCCCCAGTAGGCGAGCGGCAGCGCCGACCCGACCCACGACAAGGTCAGCAGCGGCACGAGCGCGAGCAGCCAGTAGAGCCCCTCGAAGCCGCCGGCCGCGCGGTGCAGCGACACGAGGTAGACGAGCGCGCCGAGGACGTGGACGACGGCCACCCCGAGCTGGCTGGCCGACCACTCCGGCCCGCCGAGGCGCAGGGTCCAGCGGGAGCGCCGCGGTGGGTGGGAGGCCCCGGAGCTGGGCGGCGTCGTGGAGGAGGGTCGGCCCATCCCGGTCACCGCCTCGCCAGCCGGGGTGCGCGGGCACGCCGGGCGATGTCGCGCAGCACCTGGTCGAGTGAGCCCGGCCCGCGCCAGGCGACCACGGGGACGCCGCGCAGCCGCAGGCTGTGCACCTGCGCCTCGCGCTGCAGCAGCCGCAGCCGCCACGCGGTCGACTCGTAGGGGTTGCCGGAGGGGTCGGTGAGATGGTCCGGGAAGGTGTCGACGACGACCACCGTCAGGCCTCGCGCGGCGAGGGTGTGGGCGATCGTCACCATCGTGGGCTCGACGAGCGGGGACAGCACGAGGCACAGCGCGTTCGGGTCGACGCCCCGGATGGCGGCCTCGCCGGTGTCACGCCGCTCGGTGGCCGGGGAGATCGCCGCGAGCGTCTCGAGGACGCGGCGCAGGTGGTGGACGCCGGAGCCGACTCCGAGCGTCGGCACCCGGGCGGCCCCGACGGTCCGCAGCGTCAGCCGGTCGTTGCCCGACAGGAAGTGCTCGCTGATCGCGCCCGCGGCACGGACCGTGACGTCGAGGCTGGTCGGGCGCCCGTCGATGCCCTCGCGCGGGCCGAGGTCGCTGAAGGCGTCGACGAGGAGGAAGACGTGGGCGTCCTCGTCGGTGTACGTCGAGGTGACGTGGAGGACCCCGGTGCGCGTCGAGACCGGCCAGTGGATGCGACGCAGCCGGTCGCCCGGGTGGAACCGGCGGATGGTGTTGAACTCCGTGCCCGACCCGGGCCGGTTCGAGCGGTTGAGCCCGACGACACCGCGCGGGTGCGGGGTCGGCGCGCTCGCGTCGAAGAGAGCGGGCAACGGCAGCGTGCCCAGCTCGAGGTCGGGCAGGTCGGTGGGCCCGACGCGGAAGGCGCCCCACGGGCTGGACAGGACGACGCTGACCGTCCCGACGCGTCGGCGCCCCCACCGGGTGGAGCGCACCGCGACGACGGCCCGCCCGTCGTCGAGCGGCACGATGCCGGTCGACGGCTTGCGCTCGAACCAGAGCACGCTCGCGAGCATGGCGACCCCGTGGGCCTCGTGGAGGGCGGGGTCGGTGGTGACGACGATGTTCGTCGCCTCTCCCTCGCGCAGGGTGCTGGTCTGCAGGTGGGCCGAGGCGCTCACCTCGCTGCGCGGACGGGCGAGGTGACCCCACACGGCTGCCACGGCGAGCGGGGTCGCGAGGACGAGCAGGTCCGCGTGACGGCTCAGCACGCCGAGGACGGCGAACGCGGCCGCGAGGACGATCGCACGCTGGTGCGCCGCCGTCGGGGCCCACGACCCGAGCGGGCGCACGGGCTCAGGCTCCCGGCCGGTGGCCGGCGCCCTCGCGCGCGGACGGCGCCGGCACCGTGCGCAGCAGCCCGCCGACGAGCGCGGCCCCGCTGACGTTGCTCATCCACAGCTCCGGCTTGACGGTGACGCGATGCGCGAGCACGGGCACGGCGACAGCCTTGACGTCCTCGGGGGTCACGTAGTCGCGGCCGTCGATGACGGCGTACGCGCGCGCGCACAGCAGCAGGCCGAGGGCGCCCCGGGGGGAGGCGCCCATGAGCACGTCACCGTGGGTGCGGGTCGCCGCGGTGAGCGCGACGCAGTACCGGCCCACCGACTCGTCGACGACCGTCGCCTCGATGGCGGCCTGCATGGCGAGCAGCTCCTCCGGGCCGACGACCGCGGGCAGCTCCTGCTCCTCCTGACGCCGGGCCATCCGGTTGGACAGGATCTGCCACTCCTCGTCGAGGCTCGGGTAGCCGAACGAGACCCGCATGAGGAAGCGGTCCAGCTGCGCCTCGGGCAGCGGGTAGGTGCCCTCGTACTCGACGGGGTTGGCCGTCGCGAGCACGTGGAAGGGCCGAGGGAGCGGGAAGGTGCGCCCCTCCACCGTCACCTGCTTCTCCTGCATCGCCTCGAGCAGCGCAGCCTGCGTCTTCGGCGGCGTGCGGTTGATCTCGTCGGCGAGCAGCAGACCCGTGAAGAGCGGGCCCGGGCGGAACTCGAACTGACGTTCGCGCTGGTCGAAGACGAAGGAGCCGGTGATGTCGCCGGGCAACAGGTCCGGGGTGAACTGGGCGCGCTTGAACTCCAGGCCGAGCGTCTGGGCGAAGCTGCGGGCCGCGAGCGTCTTGCCCAGGCCGGGGAAGTCCTCCATGAGGACGTGGCCCCCGGCGAGGATCCCGGCGAGGACGAGCGTCAGCGACTCGCGCTTGCCGACGACGGCCCGGTCGACCTCGTCGAGGATCGCGGCACTGAGCGCACCGACGCGCACCAGGTCCATCGACGGCTCCCGGCGCGGGTCCGCGGGGGCCTTTGCGACCGGGGGCGTCTGGGGGTCGATCTCGGTCATCGGTTCACCACTGCTCGATTCGTCGGAGGATCGGGTCCAGCCTGTCTGGACGGTAGAGGTCGGCCGGGGGCAGGCCGACGAGCAGCTCCCACAGCTCGGGCGGCGTGACGCCCTCGGACCAGCGCGGCTCCTCCTCGGCGACGAGGCCGTGCCGGGCGTAGAGCCGCTCACGGACCAGCTGCTGCAGCTGCACGTGCAGGTCGTGGACGAGGGCCTCGCGCCCCTCGCCGCGGGTGTTGGCCGCCTCCAGGCGCGCCGACAGGTTGGCGACCCGGAAGTCGTTGCCCCGCCCGCCCGAGCCGAGCTCGCCGTCGACGAGGGGCCACACGGTGCGCCCGAGTGAGCCGACGTGGTCGATGACGTGCCAGGCGACGACGAAGACGGCGACGAGCACGGTGAGCACCCGTGGCGCGTCGGGCATCAGGCCGAGCACGGCGGTGACGGCGAGGAACCCGAGCCAGGTGAGCAGCACGGCCAGGATCCGCCGACGCCACGGCGCGAGCGTCTCGCGCAGGCCGGCGACCACCACCGTCGACCCGGACCCGGGTGCGGCGCGGCGTCCACCGCGCAGGTCAGCGGCCACCGTCGGCCCCCTCGGCCCCCTCGGAGGCGGTGCTGGAGGCGGTGCTGGAGGGGGTGCTGGAGGCGGCACCGCCCGGGCCGGACGCGTGGGCCGCGGCGATCCGCTCGAGGTCCGCGTGCAGCACGCGCAGGTCGGCCACGGCGCGGTCGCGGTGCGCCTCGCCGAGGTCGTGCACCGAGAAGCGCGCCTCACGGTAGAGGGCCGCGAGGTCGGCGAGCCGGTCGGGGTCGACGGCCCACGTGCCGATGACACGGGCGGTGTACTCGGTGGACGTCTCGGCCGGGTCGCGCGGCAGACCGGTGGCCGCGGCTGCGGTCTCGAGGCTGAGCCAGGCCGCGACGATGGCGTTGCGCGGCTCGCCCGTGAGCAGCAGCTCGATGCCGGAGCGGGCAGACGCGAGCAGCTCCTCGGGCACCGTCGGCGCCTCGAAGCCAGGCTCCTCGTGGCGACGCACCTGGGGCCGTCGCAGCAGCGCGATGACGACCTGGGCCAGCGCCGCGAGCACGACGAGCGCGACGAGGGCGATGACCACCTGCACGAGCAGGCCCCAGAGCGGTGAGGGTGTGCTCGGCACGATGCCCGTCGTCGGTGTGCCGGCCGAGTCGGAGGGCGCGGCCGACACGACGGACCTCGTCGGCAGCACCGAGATCGTCTCGGTGCTGACCGGCCGGGACAGCACCGGCACCGAGGGTCCCGTCGCGGCGACGACCAGCGCGACCGCGACGACGACCCCGGCGGCGGCAGCAGCGACCGTCCCCCGTCTCGACATGCGGGCCACCCTATTGCGCGGGGGCGGTCCGTACGGGAGCGACGCCGGTGATCGTTGTCGTCCTGACACGTGGCGGGCGCCCGAGGGGGGACGGCGGAGAATCAGGCAGAGCGTCGGGCGGAGGGCCGGTCGGGAGGGCCGGTCGGGCGGCCCCCGGCGAGCCCACCCCGCACTCGGGCCTCAGGCCTTCGGCGCGCCCGGCTTCTCGACCGGCAGGAGCTCGGCGTCGCGGACCTCGATGCCGTCGCCCTCGACGTAGCCGAGCTCGGTGACGCGCCCGCTCGCACGCAGGTCCGCCTCCGCGGCCCGCACGCGCTCGAGCTCGTCGGGCAGCCCGACGAGGGTCATGGTGCGCACCTCGGCGCGCATGCCGAGCTTGGCCTCGGACTTGACCTTGCGCACCGCGGCGAGCGCCTCGCCGACCGTCGCGAGCAGAGCCGGGTCGCCCCCGGCCGGCAGCGCGTCGCGCGTCGGCCAGGACTGGCGGTGCAGGGAGCCCTCGCCGAACCAGGACCACACCTCCTCCGTGGCGTACGGCAGGAACGGGGCGAGCAGCCGCAGCAGCGTGTCGAGCGCGAGGCGAAGGGCGGCCCGCGCGGACGCGGCCTCCTCCTCGCCCTGGCCACCGTAGGCGCGGTCCTTGACGAGCTCGAGGTAGTCGTCGCAGAACGTCCAGAAGAAGGTCTCGGTGACCTCGAGCGACCGCGTGTAGTCCCACGCCTCGAAGCCGTGCGTGGCCTTGTCGACGACCTCGCCCAGGGCCGAGAGCATCGACAGGTCGAGGGGGTTGGTCACCGCAGCGCGGAGGTCGCCGGACACCTCACCGAACCCCAGCGCGAACTTGCTCGCGTTGAGCACCTTGATGGCGAGGCGTCGACCGACCTTCATCTGTCCGGTGTCGTAGGCCGCGTCCGTCCCGAGGCGACCCGAGGCCGCCCAGTAACGCACCGCGTCGGCGCCGTGCGCGAGGACGACGTCCTCGGGCGTCTCGGCGTTGCCCTTGGACTTGCTCATCTTCTTGCGGTCCGGGTCGAGGATCCAGCCGCTGATCGCGGCGTGACGCCAGGGGGCCACCCCGTGCTCGAAGTACGACCGCGTCACGGTGGCGAAGAGCCAGGTCCGGATGATGTCGTGGCCCTGGGGGCGCATGTCGTACGGGAACACCGCCGAGAAGAGCGCCTGGTCGGAGCCGAGCCGGTCCTCCTCGGCGGCGCCGTCGCGCACCGGCCAGCCGGCGGCGATCTGGGGCGTCAGGGACGAGGTCGCCCACGTGTCCATGATGTCGGGGTCGGCCACGAAGCCCCCGGGAACACCGCGCTGGGCCTCCTCGTAACCCTCGGGCACGTCGATCTGCGGGTCGACGGGCAGGGCGGACTCCGGCGCCACGATGGGGTGGTCGTAGTCGGTCTCGCCGTCGGCGGTCACGGGGTACCAGACCGGGAACGGGACGCCGAAGAACCGCTGGCGGCTGATGAGCCAGTCGCCGTTGAGGCCCTCGACCCAGTTCTTGTAGCGCGAGCGCATGAAGGCCGGATGGAAGTCGACGTCGTCACCCATCCCGACGAGCTTGGAGCGCAGGGCCTCCTCACGGCCGCCGTTGCGGATGTACCACTGGCGCGAGGTGACGATCTCGAGGGGCTTGTCGCCCTTCTCGTAGAAGTTGGCCTTGCGCTGGGTCTTCTGCGGCTCGCCGTCGAGGTCCCCGGACTCGCGCAGCGCCGCCACGACGGCCTCGCGCGCGCTGAAGGTGGTCTTCGTCGCGAGCTGCTCGGCGTAGAGCCGCTCGCCGGGGCCGCCGGCGATCCACTCGGGCGTCTCGGCCTGCAGGCGCCCGTTGCGGGTGACGAGCGAGCGGATCGGCAGCTGCAGCTCGCGCCACCACAGCACGTCGGTGAGGTCGCCGAACGTGCAGCACATGGCGATGCCGGCGCCCTTGTCCATCTCGGCCGCGGGGTGGGCGAGCACCGGCACCTCGACGCCGAACAAGGGGGAGGTGACCGTCGTGCCGAACAGCGGCTGGTAGCGCTCGTCGTCGGGGTGGGCGATGAGGGCGACGACCGACGGGATGAGCTCCGGTCGCGTCGTCTCGATGTGGACCGGCTCGCCCCCGGCCCGGTGGAACGCGACCCGGTGGAAGGCTCCCGGGTAGTCGCGGGCCTCGAGCTCGGCCTGGGCCACGGCGGTCTGGAACGTCACGTCCCAGAGGCCGGGCGCCTCGGACTGGTAGGCCTCCCCGCGCGCGAGGTTGCGCAGGAACGCCTGCTGGGCCACGGCGCGGGAGCGCTCGTCGATGGTCCGGTAGGAGATGTTCCAGTCGAGCGAGAAGCCGAGGCGGCGGAAGAGCGACTCGAAGGCGACCTCGTCCTCGACGGTGAGCACGTCGCACAGCTCGATGAAGTTCTTGCGGCTGATCGGCTGCTGGTCGGCGGCCTTGATCGCCTTGCCCCTGGCGTCGACGCCCTCGGAGAACGGCGGCTCGTAGCCCTCGACGTACGGCAGCGTGGCGTCGCCGCGCACGCCGTAGTAGTTCTGCACCCGGCGCTCGGTGGGCAGGCCGTTGTCGTCCCAGCCGATGGGGTAGAACACCTCGAGGCCCCGCATCCGCTTGTAGCGCGCCATGCAGTCGGTGTGCGTGTACGAGAACACGTGGCCGACGTGCAGGCTGCCGGACGCGGTGGGCGGGGGCGTGTCGATGGCGAAGACCTGCTCGCGCGGCAGCGCCAGAGCGCGCTCACGGTCGAAGGCGTAGGTCTGCTCGTCCTTCCATACCTGCATCCACTTCTCCTCGAGGCCGTCGAGCGTGGGACGCTCGGGGATCCGCGAGGTCGTGGGTGCAGGTGCGTCAGTCATGCACCAATCCTTCCATGTGGCCCACCATGCCCTCGACCGCCTTCCGGGTCGCCGACGCGGCAGGGCAGAGTGTCCCCATGGAACCGGTCTACTCGTCGGTCATCGGGTTCGCGCGGGGCCTGTTCGCCATGCAGGGGCTGCGGTTCACCATCCTCGGGGAGGAGAACGTCCCTCGGGTCGGCGGCGCCGTCATGGCGGTCAACCACATCGGCTACCTCGACTTCGCGTACGCCGGGCTGGCCGCCCGGAGGTCGGGCCGGCTGGTGCGGTTCATGGCCAAGGACGGCGTCTTCAGCCACCCCGTCAGCGGTCCGCTCATGCGCGGCATGCACCACATCCCGGTCGACCGCACGGCCGGCGCGGCGTCGTACGCGGCGGCCGTCGAGGCGCTGCGCGCCGGCGAGATCGTCGGCGTCTTCCCCGAGGCCACGATCTCGCGGTCCTTCGAGCTCAAGGCCTTCAAGAACGGCGCGGCTCGGATGGCGGCCGAGGCCGGCGTGCCCCTCCTGCCGACGGTCGTCTGGGGCTCGCAGCGGGTCTGGTCCAAGGGACTGCCGCGCCGGCTCGGCCGGACGAACGTGCCCATCCTCGTCAACGTCGGTGAGCCGGTCCCGGTGCCCCGCGACGCCGACCCGGACGAGGTCACGCAGCGCTACAAGGCCGTCATGCAGGAGCTGCTCGACATCTCCCGCGCCGCCTACGAGCCGCTGCGCGGGGCGGACCTGCGCTACCTGCCGGCCAGCCTCGGCGGCACCGCCCCCACGCTCCAGGAGGCCGACCGGCTCGACGCCGAGGAGGCGCAGGAGCGGCGCCGTCGGGCCGACGAGCGCCTGGGCTTCGGCTCCGACGACTGACGCGGGGGACCGCCGGTCGGGCTGCCGGTCCGCCGCTCGGCCCGTCGGACGGGTGCGCGGCGGCGCGGTAGCGTTCCGCGCATGGCTCGTCAGGCTCGTCAGCGCGTCCCCGAGGGTCCGGCCCCGGACCCGGTGGTCCAGCGCCTCCGCATCCGCTACACCAAGCGCGGACGCCTGCGCTTCACCTCGAGCCGCGACTTCCAGCGGGCGCTCGAGCGCGCCCTGCGCCGGGCCGACGTGCCGATGGCCTTCTCGGCGGGGTTCCACCCGCACCCGAAGATCAGCTACGCCAACGCGGCCGCCACCGGGACGGCGAGCGAGGCGGAGTACGTCGAGATCGCCGTCGCCGCGCGCGTCGACCCCGAGTCGGTCCGCGTCGCGCTCGACGAGGCGCTGCCCGACGGCATCGACATCGTCCAGGTCGTCGAGGCGCCCGCGGGGGCGCTGGCCGACCGGCTGCAGGCCAGCGACTGGCTCCTCGTCTTCGCGGGGGTCCCGCTCGAGGTGCTCGCCACCGCGGTCGAGGCGCTCCTCGCCCGTGAGGCGGCCGAGGTGACTCGCCTGACGAAGTCGGGGCCCCGGACCTTCGACGTCCGCGGCGCGATCGTGGCCGCCCGCACCGGTCGCGCGGGCGACGTGGCGGCGGACGACACGCCCTCGGCGGTCCTCGCCTCGCTCGCCATCCCGGCGGACTGTGCGATACTGCGCATGGTCGTACGACACACCACACCTGCCGTACGCCCCGACGACATTCTGACCGCGCTGCGTGAGATCGCCGACCTGCAGCCTCCGCGTCCGCCCCTGGTGACGCGTCTGGCGCAGGGACCGCTCGACACCGCAACCGCGAGGGTGGCCGACCCGCTGACATGACCAAACCAGGCATGACGACGAACCGGCTGCCGACGAGAACGCCGACGGCACGAGGGACCGGGGCCGCGCCCAGCGCGAACCGGGACCGGGTGTAACGCATCGACTTCCGTCCCGGGCAACGGGACGACAGGAACCGCGTTTCGAGCGGTGGCGACGGCTCAGGCCGCGGTGTGGGTCACACCGCTCCTGACGGGAGGCTGCCGGATGGCACCCAACGACACCACTGCTTCGACCGAGACCACCGAGACCACCGAGGGCGGGGCCGCCCCGAACCTCTTCGACGCCGAGGCGGCCGCGCCTGCCGCCGACGCGCCCGCTGCCACGCCACGCAAACGGGCCTCGCGCCGCGTCACGAAGAAGGCGGCCGCGCCCGCGCCCGCAGACTCCGACCCCTCGGAGGCCGGGGGGTCCACGCGGGCCGCTGAGCCGACCGAGGACGCCGCTCCGACGCGCCCGCCGCGCAAGCGTGCGAGCCGGGCGGCGAAGGCGGCCGCCTCCGCGGACGCCCCGAAGGCGACGCGAACCCGGCGCACGAAGGCGGCGGCCGGACGCGACGCCGCCGACGGTCGCGACACCGGGGACGGCGGCGACACCGGGGACCGCAGCGAGGCCGCCGGCACCGCCGCGCCCGCGTCCGACGCCACGGCCGGGGAGACCGGCGAGAGGACGGACGGCAGCGACCGCGCCGCCGCAGCCCTCGAGGAGCTCGTCGCGAGCGTCGACGCCCGGGGCTCCCTCGACGCGTCCATCGACGCGTCCGTCGACGAGCTCGACGATGCTGTCCACCCCGATGAGGACGAGGAGGACAGGGAGAGCGAGGAGGGCGGGGAGCAGGCCGCCGACCCGCTGGCGGTGGTCCCGAGCTTCAGCGTCCTCTTCCAGGCACCCGACACGAGCAGCGTCCCCACGCGTCGCACGCGCACCCGCCGGCCCGAGCCCGAGGAGCAGGCCACGGCCGACGAGCACGAGGTGCCCGCCGACGCCGATGCCGACCGCCACGAGGACGAGGCGGACGAGCGCCCCGAGGCCGGCACCGAGGACGCCACGGCGCGTCGCTCGCGCCGTCGCCGCGGGGGCAAGGGGCGTCGCGGCCGCGGCTCGGAGGCCGACGGCGGTGACGAGCTCGAGGACTCCGCGGACGAGCCGACGGACGAGTCCACCGACGAGGCCACGGACCACGAGCCCTCGCCCGAGCCGGAGACCGGCCGTGGCCGTCGCCGCCGCAGCCGTTCCGCGGCGGACGTCCAGGAGGCCCGGGGCACCCGCGACGCGGACGTCTCCGGGGACGAGGCCGCGGCCGATGACGATTCCGAGGGTGACGAGGAGACGGGCTCGAGCCGCCGCCGGCGCCGCCGGCGCCGTGCCGGGTCGACCGCGGACTCGTCCGACGAGACCCCCGGCGTCTCGACCCGTGTGCGCCAGCCGCGCAGCGACGAGCCGGTCGCCGTCAAGGGCTCGACCCGCCTCGAGGCCAAGAAGCAGCGTCGGCGCGAGGGCCGTGAGGCCGGCCGCCGTCGCACGATCATCACCGAGGCCGAGTTCCTGGCCCGGCGCGAGGCCGTCGACCGCGTCATGGTCGTGCGCAACAAGGACGGCCGCACCCAGATGGGCGTCCTCGAGGACGGCGTCCTCGTCGAGCACTACATCGACCAGGCCACCAACGTCTCGATGGCCGGCAACATCTACCTCGGCCGCGTCCAGAACGTGCTGCCCTCGATGGAGGCGGCGTTCGTCGACATCGGCAAGGGCCGCAACGCCGTGCTCTACGCCGGCGAGGTCAACTGGGACGCCGCCGGCCTGGAGTCCGGCCAGCCCAAGCGCATCGAGAACGCGCTGAGCTCGGGCCAGACCGTCCTCGTCCAGGTGACGAAGGACCCGATCGGTCACAAGGGCGCGCGCCTCACCTCGCAGATCTCGCTGCCGGGCCGCTACCTCGTCTACGTGCCGAACAGCTCGATGACCGGCATCAGCCGCAAGCTGCCCGACACCGAGCGGGCCCGCCTCAAGAAGATCCTCCGGGAGGTCGTGCCCGACACCGCCGGCGTCATCGTGCGCACCGCCGCCGAGGGCGCGAGCGAGGAGGAGCTGCGCGCCGACGTCGAGCGCCTGACGTCGACGTGGGAGGACATCCAGGCCAAGGCCGAGGCGGCCTCGACCCCGCGCGCCGGCAAGAGCAAGGGCAAGAAGAAGAACGGCGGCACCGGGTCCGCGACCGGCGGCTCGGCCCCTCTGCTCCTGCACGGCGAGCCGGACCTCACGGTCCGGGTCATCCGCGACGTCTTCAACGAGGACTTCAAGCAGCTCGTCGTCTCCGGCGAGCAGGCCTGGCAGGAGATCCACCCGTACATCTCGTCGGTGGCCCCCGACCTCGCCGACCGGGTCACGAAGTGGACCTCCGAGGAGGACCTCTTCGCCCACCACCGCGTCGACGAGCAGCTGTCCAAGGCCATGGACCGCAAGGTGTGGCTGCCCTCCGGCGGCTCGCTCGTCATCGACCGCACCGAGGCGATGACCGTCGTCGACGTCAACACCGGCAAGTTCGTCGGCTCGGGCGGCAACCTCGAGGAGACGGTCACCAAGAACAACCTCGAGGCGGCCGAGGAGATCGTGCGCCAGCTGCGGCTGCGCGACATCGGCGGCATCATCGTCATCGACTTCATCGACATGGTCCTCGAGAGCAACCGCGACCTCGTCGTGCGACGCCTGCTCGAGTGCCTCGGCCGGGACCGGACCAAGCACCAGGTCGCCGAGGTGACCTCGCTCGGCCTGGTCCAGATGACGCGCAAGCGGGTCGGGTCCGGCCTCATCGAGGTCTTCTCGCACGTGTGCGAGCACTGCAACGGCCGCGGCTACGTCATCCACACCGACCCGGTCGACAAGGGCGCCCACCAGCAGCCCGAGTCCGCCGGCGAGAGCCGTCGCCGCGGCGGACGCGCCTCGGGTGGCTCGGGTGGCTCGGGCGGTTCGGGGGCCGGTTCGAACGGTGGGTCGACCGGCGCCGGCGGGTCCGACCATGCCGCGCCTGCCGACGCGCACCGGCCGTCCGGCCCGACGGCGGCCCAGATCGCCGCCGCCGCTCACGCGGCCGCGGTCAAGGGCGCGGCCGTGGCCGCCGACCAGATCGAGCGGCTCGAGCACGCCGTCGAGTCGGCCGAGGGGCACCCCGACCTGGCGCGCGTCGGCGGGCACGACCCGGCGTCGGTCGACGGGCACCCGCACGTCGTCGTCGCGCCGGCGGAGCGCCCGCAGGCGGAGCAGCAGCAGCCCGCCCAGCCGACGGAGTCCACGCAGCCCGCGCAGCCGACGCAGCCGACGCAGCCGACGCAGCCGACGCAGCCGACGGAGCCGACGGAACCGACGCAGCCGACGCAGCCGACGCAGCCGACGCAGACGGCGACCCGGGGCCGACGCCGCCGCGGCCGTGTCGTCGCCCCGGCCGGCCCGCCACGCGGCGGCGCCGGTGACGGGTCGGACGGCTCCGGCCCCGCCTGACCTCGGTTTGGAGCAGCACCGCCCCAGCCGGTAGTCTTGATCCTTGGTGCGCCCACCGGGCCCGTGTTGACGGGCCGGTTCCGAAAGTGGCGATCCACCCCTGAACGAAGAGAGTGAGTTTCACTGTGTACGCGATTGTTCGCGCTGGCGGTCGCCAGGAGAAGGTCTCGGTGGGCGACGTCCTGCTCATCGACAAGGTGACGGGTCAGCCCGGCGACGCCGTCGAGCTCACGCCGCTGCTCCTCGTCGACGGCACGACCGTGACGTCGGATGCCGCGAAGCTGTCGAAGGCGTCGGTCACCGCCGAGGTCGTGAAGGCCGCGAAGGGCCCGAAGATCACGATCATGAAGTACAAGAACAAGACCGGCTACAAGAAGCGTCAGGGCCACCGCCAGCCGCTGACCCAGGTCAAGATCACCGCGATCGACGCCTGACCGGGCCGACACAGACCTCACAAGGAGCAACGACATGGCACACAAGAAGGGTGCGTCCTCGACCCGCAACGGTCGTGACTCGAACGCACAGCGACTCGGCGTCAAGCGCTTCGGCGGCCAGCAGGTCAACGCGGGCGAGATCCTCGTCCGTCAGCGCGGCACGCACTTCCACCCGGGTGAGGGTGTCGGCCGCGGTGGCGACGACACGCTGTTCGCCCTCGTCGCCGGCGCCGTCAAGTTCGGCAGCAGGCGCGGCCGCAAGACCGTCAACATCGAGCCGGTCGAGGTTGCCGCTGCGGAGTGACGCTCCTGTCACAGCAGACCTCGTGGAAGGGCGGGCCGCGCTGGCCCGCCCTTTCGCATGTCCGCCGCATCCGGCCCGCGTGACCCACCGAGCCGACCACCCCGATCTGGAAGAGTGAACCCATGGCAGTGACCTTCGTCGACCGTGTCGTGCTGCACCTGGCAGCCGGCAACGGTGGCCACGGTGTCGCGTCGGTCCACCGTGAGAAGTTCAAACCGCTCGGCGGGCCGGACGGCGGCAACGGGGGGCACGGCGGGTCGGTCGTGCTCCGCGTCGACCCGCAGGCCACGACGCTGCTCGACTACCACCGCCACCCGCATCGCAAGGCCGGCAACGGCGCACCCGGTGCGGGCGACGAGCGCAATGGCGCCGACGGCGCCGACCTCGTCCTGCCGGTGCCCGAGGGCACGGTCGTCAAGGACGCGTCGGGCGGCATCGTGGCCGACCTCGTCGGCATGGGCACCGAGCACGTCGTGGCCCGCGGTGGTCGGGGCGGGCTCGGCAACAAGGCGCTGGCGTCGACCCGACGCAAGGCGCCGGGCTTCGCGCTGCTGGGGGAGCCGGGGGAGGAGATCGACGTCGTCCTCGAGTTGAAGACGCTCGCCGATGTCGCCCTGATCGGTTTCCCCAGCGCGGGCAAGTCCTCGCTCGTGTCGGTGCTGTCGGCGGCCCGGCCGAAGATCGCCGACTACCCGTTCACGACGCTGGTTCCCAACCTCGGCGTCGTCACGGCCGGCTCGAGCCGCTTCACCGTCGCCGACGTGCCCGGACTCATCCCCGGTGCCCACGAGGGCAAGGGCCTGGGCCTGGAGTTCCTGCGCCACGTCGAGCGCTGCTCGGTGCTCGTCCACGTCATCGACTGCGCGACGCTGGAGCCGGGGCGCGACCCGATGACCGACCTCGACGTCATCGAGAACGAGCTGTCGCTCTACGTGCCCGACGCCGACCTCGGCGGCCGCCCCATCTCCGAGCGCACCCGCGTCGTCGTCCTCAACAAGGCCGACGTGCCCGAGGCCCGCGAGCTCGCGGAGCTGGTCAAGCCCGACCTCGAGGCACGCGGCCTTGAGGTGTTCGTCGTGTCGGCGGTCGCCCACCAGGGCCTGAACGAGCTGACGTACGCCCTCGCGCGCCACGTCGAGGCGGCGCGCAAGGAGATCGAGGCCGAGGCGGCCCTGCCCAAGCGGGTCGTGCTGCGTCCGCGGTCGGTCGACGACCAGGGCTTCGCGGTGACGAAGGAGAACGGCCCCGACGGACCGTTCTACCGGGTCACCGGCGAGCGGCCGGTCCGCTGGGTGCGCCAGACCGACTTCAGCAACGACGAGGCCGTCGGCTACCTCGCCGACCGGCTCGCGCGCCTCGGCGTCGAGGAGCAGCTGTACAAGGTCGGCGCGGTCGCGGGCGACACCGTCGTCATCGGCGCCACCGACGACGCCGTCGTCTTCGACTGGGAGCCGACGCTGCAGTCCGGTGCCGAGCTCCTTGGCGTGCGCGGCAGCGACCTGCGCCTCGCCGACAGCGCCCGCCCGACGCGCGACGAGAAGCGCGAGGCGATGCGGGACCGGTACGCCGCCCGCGCTGCGACGCAGGAGGAGCTCGACGCCGAGCGTCGTTCCGGCCTCTGGCACCTGCGCGACGAGGAACCGGGCGACGCCTGACGGTCCGCCCGTAGGGTGGGCGCATGAGCTCGTGGGGCGCGCTGCTGCGTCGCGGTCACCTCGGCACGCAGGCCGACCGCGCCGCGTACCGGACGCTGCACACGGCGCTGCTCGCGTCGCCGCCGTTGCGGGCGGGCCTGACGCCCCAGTCGGCGGAGCGCTCGCTCAAGCACCTGCGCTCGCTGCTCGGTGCGCCGGCCGTCGCGATGACCGACACGACCCGGCTGCTGGCCTGGGAGGGCGGCAAGGCGCACCACTCCACCCAGCCGGTGCCGGTCGCGGCCGGCACGCTCCAGCACGGCCGGGCCACCGTCGTCGGGGGTCCGGACGTCGCGTGCGCCGAGCCCTCGTGCATCGTGCGGCAGGCCGTCGTGGCGCCGCTCGACGTCGACGAGAAGGTCGTCGGCACCCTGCAGGTCTTCACCGACCAGGCCTCGGCGAGCCTGGTCCGCGCGACGAACGAGGTGGCCCGGTGGGTGTCCGGGCAGCTCGAGCTCGCCGAGCTCGACGCGTCCCGGACCCGCCTCATGGAGGCCGAGGTCCGGGCGCTGCGGGCCCAGATCAGCCCGCACTTCGTCTACAACTCGCTGACCGCCATCGCCTCGTTCACCCGCACCGACCCGGAGCGGGCCCGTGAGCTGCTCCTCGACCTCGCCGAGTTCACCCGGTACTCCTTCCGGCGGCACGGCGAGTTCACGACGCTGGCCGAGGAGCTGCGCTCGATCGAGGCCTACCTCGTCATCGAGCGGGCCCGCTTCGGCGACCGGCTCACGGTGACCGTGCGGGTCGCGCCCGAGGTGCTGCCCGTCGTCGTGCCGTTCCTGTGCCTCCAGCCGCTCGTCGAGAACGCCGTGCGTCACGGCATCGAGGGCCGCGCGGGGCCGGGGGAGATCAGCATCCTTGCCCAGGACGTCGACCAGGAGTGCGTCGTGACGATCGAGGACAACGGCGTCGGAGAGGATCCCGAGCGCGTGCGCCGCGTGCTGTCCGGCGACCCGGCGAGCGACTCGGTGGGCCTGGCCAACGTCGACGAGCGGCTGCGCGCGGCCTACGGAGACGAGTACGGTCTCGTCGTCGAGACCGCCCGCGGCGCGGGGACCAAGGTCGTCGTCCGGCTTCCGAAGTTCAGGCCCGGGGTGCACGTGTGAGGCGAGGATGAACGACCCAGGCCTGCGGGTGCTGGCCGTCGACGACGAGGCGCCGGCGCTGGACGAGCTCGTGTGGATGCTCGGGCGGCACGCGTCCGTCAGCCAGGTCGTGCCCGCCCAGTCCGGTGAGGCGGCCCTGCGCGTCCTGCACGACCAGCAGGTCGACGCGATCTTCATGGACGTGCAGATGCCGGGCCTGAGCGGCCTCGACCTCGCCCGGGTCCTCGCGCGGTTCACGACCCAGCCCCCGGTCGTCTTCGTCACGGCCCACGAGCAGCACGCGGTCGACGCGTTCGAGCTCAACGTCGTCGACTACCTGCTCAAGCCCGTGCGTGACGACCGCCTCGACCAGGCCGTCCGCAAGGTCGTGCGTCGGCTCGACGGGGAGGGGTCCGCCCCGTCCCTGCCCACGGCACCGGACGAGAGCATCGTCGTCGAGCTGGCCGGCGTGAGCCGGCTCGTCCCGCGCTCGGAGGTGCTGTACGTCGAGGCGCAGGGCGACTACGCCCGCCTGCACACGGCCACAGGCAGCCACCTCGTGCGGGTCCCGCTGACGACGCTCGCCGACCAGTGGCGAGAGGCGGGGTTCGTGCGGATCCACCGGTCCTCGCTCGTGTCGCTGGCGCACATCACCGAGTGGCGCACCGAGTCCGGGCGCACGACCGTCGTCGTGGGCGGCCACGAGCTCGTCGTCAGCCGCCGGCACACGCGCGCGCTGCGCGACGTGCTCGTCCGCCGGGCCCAGCCCCGGGGCCGGACGTGACGCCGCTCGGGCCGGGCACCCCTGACGCCGCCCCGCCGTCGCGGGTCCGGGTCACCAGCCCACGCACGGCGGCGGCCCGCACGCGGGCGACCTCGATCGCCTCGGAGATCGACGAGCAGACGCCGCTCGGCGAGGTCTACATCACCTCGCTCATGCGCAGCCAGCTGCGTCTCGCCCTCGGCGTGGCGGCCGTGGTGGCCGTGACGCTCGGTGGGCTGCCGCTGCTGTTCCGGCTGTGGCCCGAGCTCGGACGCGTGCACGTGCTCGGCGTGCCGGTGCCGTGGGTGCTCCTCACGGTCGTCGCCTTCGCCGAGATCCTCGTGCTCGGCCGGGTCTACGTCCGTCAGGCCGAGCGCAACGAGGAGAGCTTCAGCGACCTCCTCGACGGCCGCTGAGGAGCGAGCCGGTGAACAGCGCTGTCAGCATCGTGGCGGTCGTCGTCGTGTCGCTCGCCTCGCTCGCGGTCGGGGCTTTCGGGCTGCGCCTGTCGCGTACCATGAGCGACTTCTACGTCGCCTCCCGCGGCGTCAGCCCCGTCCTCAACGCGTCGGCCATCAGCGGCGAGTACCTCTCTGCAGCGAGCTTTCTCGGCGTCGCCGGCCTCATCGTGGCGCGTGGTGTCGACATGCTCTGGCTGCCGGTCGGCTGGACCGCGGGGTACCTGCTGCTGCTCGTCTTCGTCGCGGCGCCGCTGCGCCGGTCGGGGGCCTACACCCTGCCCGACTTCGCGCAGCTGCGCCTCGAGTCGCTCGCCGCCCGGCGTCTGTCGAGCCTGCTCGTCGTCGGCATCGGCGTGCTCTACCTCATCCCGCAGTTCCAGGGCGCGGGCCTGACTCTCCGGACGCTCACCGGGGCACCGTCGTGGGTGGGTCAGCTCGTCGTCGCGTTCGTCGTGTGCCTGAGCGTCCTGCCGGGCGGGATGCGCAGCGTCACGCTCGTGCAGGCGTTCCACTACTGGCTCAAGCTCGTCGCCCTGCTGACGCCGCTGTTCTTCCTCGTCGGGGCGTTCGCGAGCCGGGACCGCTCGACCGGCGTCGGCACCCTCGACGTCGCGGACTGGGTCGAGCCGCTGCGCGGGGAGAACGCGCTGTACCTCACGTACTCGCTCGTCCTCGCGACGTTCCTCGGCACGATGGGGCTGCCGCACGTCGTCGTTCGCTTCTACACCAACCGCGACGGACGCGCCGCGCGTCGCACGACCCTCGTCGTCCTGGCTCTGTTGTCCGGGTTCTACCTGTTGCCGGTGCTCTACGGGGTGCTCGGGCGCTCGGTCGCCGCGGACCTCGTCGCCAGCGGCCGCGCCGACTCGGTCGTCCTCCAGCTGCCGAGTCGGCTGCTCGAGGGACCGGCCGCGCAGGGGCTCACCGCGCTGCTGGCAGCGGGCGCGTTCGCCGCGTTCCTGTCCACCTCGACCGGCCTCGTCGTATCAGTGGCCGGCGTCCTGAGCCAGGACCTCGTCCGGTGGGGGTCCGGGCACCGGCAGGGCATCGCGTCCTTCCGCGTCTCCACCGTCATCGCCGTCGTCCTCGCGGTCCTGCTCACCGTCGCCTCGGCGGGCGTGCCGGTGGCCCACGCCGTCGAGCTGGCCTTCGCCGTCGCGGCGTCGACGTTCTGCCCGATGCTCGTCCTCGGGATCTGGTGGCGCGGCCTGACGGCTCCCGGCGCGATCTGCGGTCTCGTCGTCGGCGGTGGGCTCTCGATGGTCGCCGTCGTCGCGACGACCTTCGGCATCGCGACACAGGGGTGGCTCGGCGTCGTCATGAGCCAGCCGGCCGCCGTCACCGTGCCCGCCGCCTTCGCCACCATGGTCGCGGCCTCGGTCGTGACCCGGTCCCGGCGCCCGGAGCACGTGGCGCGCACCATGGTGCGGCTGCACGCCCCGGAGCACCTGCACCTGGACCGCGGGTCGTTCCACCCCGTCGGGTCGACCGCTCAGCGCACGAACGTGGCCGCTCGTCGCGGGTGAGTCCGCGCACGGCGAGCCGGTGCTGCCGCTCGGCGACGTCCGGAACGCCGGAGGATCCGTGACGGCCCGGACGCTCCTACCTTTGCAGTCGCCGGTCCCGTGACCGGCGAGCGGAACGACAGCGACGTCGGTTCACGACCTGCCCGGGCGAGCTCCGGCCGTCCTCGTCGTCCTGCGAGCACACCGACCCGCCCAACGCCAGGCCTCGTCGCCAGGCCAGTCATCCGGAGGTGGCCCGTGAGCAGAGAAGCTCCGCCGCGTGTGGCCGACGACCCCAACGTCGCCATGCAGGACTCGGCCGAGTTCGCCGCTTTGCGAACCAAGTTCCGCCGTTTCGTGTTCCCCCTGACCGCGCTGTTCCTCGCGTGGTACTTCCTCTACGTCTTCCTCGCCGTGTGGGCCAAGGGGTTCATGTCCACGCGCCTGGTCGGCAACATCACGTGGGGCCTGGTCCTCGGCCTCCTCCAGTTCGTCTCGACCTTCGTCATCACGATGGTCTATGCGCGCTGGGCCGACCGCGAGTTCGACCCCGCCGCAGAGGCCCTCGCCCAGAAGATGGGAGGGCACCACAAGTGAGCGCCGTCGCCACGTCCGCCACCGTCGTCTCGTTCGCGCCCGCCGCCACCACGGTCGGCAACCCGGCGATCAACATCGGCATCTTCGCCCTGTTCGTCGTCGTCACCCTCGCCATCGTCATCCGCGCCTCGCGCAACAACCGCAGCGCCGCCGAGTACTACGCGGGCGGGCGCGCCTTCAGCGGTCGCCAGAACGGCATCGCCATAGCGGGCGACTACCTGTCGGCCGCGAGCTTCCTCGGCATCGCCGGAGCCATCGCCCTCAACGGGTACGACGGCTTCCTCTACTCGATCGGCTTCCTCGTCGCCTGGCTGGTGGCCCTGCTGCTCGTGGCCGAGCTGCTCCGCAACGTCGGCAAGTACACGATGGCCGACGTGCTCAGCTTCCGGCTGCGCCAGCGTCCCGTGCGCATCGCGGCCGCGATCTCCACCCTGGTCGTGTCGTTCTTCTACCTGCTGGCGCAGATGGCCGGCGCCGGTGGCCTCGTCGCCCTCCTGCTCGGCGTCGAGGGCGCGGTCGGCCAGCGGGTCGTCATCGCCGTCGTCGGCGTCATCATGATCTTCTACGTCATCTACGGCGGCATGAAGGGCACGACGTGGGTGCAGATCATCAAGGCCGTGCTCCTCATCATCGGCGCCGGCATCATGACCCTGTGGGTGCTCGGCAAGTTCGGCCTCAACCTGTCCCAGCTGCTCGGTGACGCGGCGGCGGCGGCGCCCAAGGCGGCCGACGGTGCCACGCGGGACCTCCTCTCGCCGGGGCTGCAGTACAAGAACCCGATCGACTTCATCTCCCTCGCCATGGCGCTCGTGCTGGGCACGGCCGGTCTGCCGCACGTGCTCATGCGCTTCTACACGGTGCCGACCTCGCGCGAGGCCCGCCGCTCGGTCGTGTGGGCGATCTGGCTCATCGGCATCTTCTACCTGTTCACCCTCGTCCTCGGCTTCGGTGCCGCCGAGCTCGTCGGGGCCAAGGAGATCAAGGCCGCGCCCGGCGCCGTCAACTCGGCCGCGCCGCTGCTCGCCTTCCACCTCGGCGGTGAGATCCTCCTCGGCATCATCTCCGCGGTGGCCTTCGCGACGATCCTCGCGGTCGTCGCCGGTCTGACGATCACGGCGAGCGCGTCGCTGTCCCACGACGTCTACAACACCGTCGTGCGCGACGGGCAGGCGACGCCGGAGGAGGAGGTCAAGGTGGCGCGGATGGCGGCCCTCGTCCTCGGTGCGATCGCCATCGTGGGCGGCATCTTCGCCCTCGGGCAGAACATCGCGTTCCTCGTCGCGCTCGCGTTCGCCATCGCCGCGAGCGCGAACCTGCCGACGATCCTCTACTCGCTGTTCTGGAAGCGGTTCAACACCCGGGGCGCACTCTGGTCGATCTACGGCGGCCTCGTCAGCGCGATCACCCTGATCGTGTTCTCGCCGGTCGTGTCGGGCAAGCCGGTCGACCCGGCCACGGGCAAGAGCCCCTCGATGCTCCAGGGCGTCGACTTCCACTGGTTCCCGCTGGACAACCCGGGCATCATCTCCATCCCGCTCGGCTTCCTGCTCGGGTGGGTGGGCACGGTGACGAGCCGGGAGTTCAACGCCGCCAAGTACGCCGAGATGGAGGTCCGCTCGCTGACCGGCGTCGGCGCCGAGACGGCGACCCACCACTGACCCGCGACCGAGCGGCCACGCGTCCACCGGACGCGTGGCCGCTCGCGTGTCCGCGAGCCCTCCGCGGTCCCGTGCTCGAGGAGCGTCAGAGGAGCGTCAGAGGACGACGAGGTCGTCGCGGTGGATGACCTCGCGCTCGTACTCGGGCCCGAGGTCGCGGGCCAGCTCCCGTGTTGAGCGCCCGAGCAGGGCAGGCAGCTCGGCCGAGCTGTAGTTGACGAGCCCGCGCGCGACGGCCGTGCCGTCGGGTCCACAGACGTCGACGGGGTCGCCCTCGTGGAAGGCGCCCTCGACGGCGACGATGCCGGCGGGCAGCAGCGACTTCTTGCGGTGCACGAGCGCCGCGACGGCGCCGTCGTCGACGATGAGACGCCCGCGTGCCGTCGTCGCGTGCTCGAGCCAGAGCCGGCGGGAGCGTCCGCGGACCCCGATCGGCAGGAAGACCGTGCCGACGTCCCCGCCGGAGAGGACGTCGAGGACCCTGGCGGCGGCGGTCACCGTCGTGACGACGCCGGCCGCCGTCGCGATGCGGGCCGCCTCGATCTTCGTCGTCATGCCGCCGGTGCCCACCTTCGAGCCGCTGCCGCCGATCTCGACGCCGACGAGGTCCTCGGGACCGCGCACGAGGGGGATGCGGGTGGTGCCGGACCGCGAGGGCGGACCGTCGTAGAGCGCGTCGACGTCGGAGAGCAGGACGAGCGCGTCGGCGTCGATGAGGTGGGCGACGAGGGCGGCGAGACGGTCGTTGTCGCCGAAGCGGATCTCCGACGTCGCGACGGTGTCGTTCTCGTTGACGATGGGCAGCACGCCCAGGTCGAGGAGGCGCTCGAGGGTGCGGCGGGCGTTGGCGTAGTGGGTCCGCCGCGTGACGTCGTCGGCGGTCAGCAGGACCTGCCCCACGGTGATGCCGTGGGCGCCGAACGCCGCGGTGTACCCGGCGAGCAGGGCGCCCTGGCCGACCGAGGCCGCGGCCTGCTGGGTGGCGAGGTCGCGCGGGCGGGAGCCGAGGCGCAGGGGGTGGATGCCGGCCGCGATGGCGCCGGAGCTGACGAGGACGACCTGAGTCCCGTCGGCGTGGCGGCCGGCGAGCGCGTCGGACAGCGCGACGAGCCGCTCGTGGTCGATGCCGCCGTCCGGGCCCGTCAGCGAGCTCGACCCCACCTTGACGACGAGCCGTCGGGCGCTGGCGATGACGGATCGGGGTGACACAGCACCGACTGTAGTGAGGCGCCGGGCGGGACCGTCGGCCTGTCCATGGCGGCCCCCGTCGAGTGGGCGCTGCACCCGGCCGTCACGCGGGAGCGGTGACGGGTGCGAGCGCGCGCCCACCCGACGGGACGAGCCGGGGGAGGCGCCGGCCTCGGTCAGGGTGCCTCGACGTAGACGGACGCGCCGAGGTCGAGGAACTGGCGGCTCTTGTCGGCGAGCCCGGCCGCCACGGCGTCGTCGTCGGTCAGCCCCCGCTCGGCCGCGTAGCGCCGGACGTCCTGGCTGATGCGCATCGAGCAGAACTTCGGGCCGCACATCGAGCAGAAGTGCGCCGTCTTGGCCGGCTCGGCGGGCAGCGTCTCGTCGTGGAACGCGCGCGCCGTCTCCGGGTCGAGGGAGAGGTTGAACTGGTCCTCCCAGCGGAACTCGAAACGCGCGCGCGACAGGGCGTCGTCCCAGTCGCGCGCGTAGGGGTGGCGCTTGGCCAGGTCCGCCGCGTGCGCCGCGAGCTTGTACGTGATGACACCCGTCTTGACGTCGTCGCGGTTCGGCAGGCCGAGGTGCTCCTTCGGCGTGACGTAGCAGAGCATCGCCGTGCCGTGCCAGGCGATGTGCGCGGCGCCGATCGCCGAGGTGATGTGGTCGTACCCCGGTGCGACGTCGGTGGCGAGCGGGCCGAGGGTGTAGAACGGCGCGCCGTGGCACCAGTCCTGCTGGAGGTCGACGTTCTCCTTGACGAGGTCGAGCGGCACGTGGCCCGGGCCCTCGACCATCACCTGGACGTCGTGGTCCCAGGCCCGCTTCGTCAGCTCGGCGAGGGTGCGCAGCTCGGACAGCTGGGCCTCGTCGTTGGCGTCGGCGGTGCAGCCGGGCCGCAGGCCGTCGCCGAGGCTGAAGGCGACGTCGTAGCGGGCGAGGATCTCGCACAGCTCGTCGAAGTGGGTGTAGAGGAAGTTCTCCTCGTGGTGGGCCAGGCACCAGCCGGCCATGATCGACCCGCCCCGGCTGACGATGCCGGTGATCCGACGGGCCGTGAGCGGCACGTAGCGCAGCAGGACTCCGGCGTGGACGGTCATGTAGTCGACGCCCTGCTCGCACTGCTCGACGACCGTGTCGCGGAAGACCTCCCACGACAGCCGTGACGCGTCCCCGTCGACCTTCTCCAGGGCCTGGTAGATCGGCACGGTGCCGATCGGGACCGGTGAGTTGCGCACGACCCACTCGCGGGTCGTGTGGATGTCGTCGCCGGTCGACAGGTCCATGACGGTGTCCGCGCCCCACCGGGTGGCCCACGTCAGCTTCTCGACCTCCTCGGCCACCGAGCTCGTCACCGCGGAGTTGCCGATGTTCGCGTTGACCTTGACGAGGAAGGCCCGCCCGATGACCATGGGCTCGCTCTCCGGGTGGTTGACGTTGGCGGGGATGATCGCGCGTCCCGCGGCGACCTCGCTGCGGACGAGCTCGGCGTCGCAACGCTCGCGGGTGGCGACGAACTCCATCTCCTTGGTCACGACACCGGCGCGGGCATAGGCCAGCTGGGTCACTCGGCGGCTCCCCTTGGCGCGCAGGGGGTTGCGACGCGTGCCGCGCCACTCGAGGGAGGCCGCCCCACGGCGCACGGCCGTGCGGCCGTCGTCGGCGAGGACGCGTTCCCTACCCGTGTACTCCTCGGTGTCGCCGCGCTCGGCGATCCACCCGGCTCGCAGCGGCGGCAGGCCCTCCTCGGGCACGCTGCCGGGTCCCGACGTGTCGTAGAGGCGGAACGGGGGGTTGTCACCCTGTCTCTTATACACATCTGACGCTGCCGACGACGGA
>NZ_JBNDHY010000052.1:0-28238 GCF_056755315.1 Monashia sp. HAY1-2A | reverse complement strand
GCCGGCCCATGGACATCGAGTGGGGCAAGGACGGCATCGACGGGGGGCTCTACATCCTGCAGGCCCGCCCCGAGACCGTGCAGTCGCGCCAGTCCGGCTCGACGCTGCGCCGGTTCCGGATGGACGAGCGCGGGCCGGTCGTCGTCGAGGGCCGCGCCATCGGCCAGAAGATCGGCGCCGGGGCGGTGCGCGTGCTGAGCTCGATCGACGCCATGCACGACTTCGAGCCCGGCGAGGTGCTCGTGGCCGACATGACCGACCCCGACTGGGAGCCGATCATGAAGCGCGCCAGCGCCATCGTCACCAACCGCGGTGGGCGCACGTGCCACGCCGCGATCATCGCCCGTGAGCTCGGCATCCCCGCCGTCGTCGGCACCGGCTCGGCGACCACGGACCTCGCCGACGGCCGCGAGGTGACGGTGTCCTGCGCCGAGGGCGACACCGGGTTCGTCTACGACGGGCTGCGCGAGTTCACCGTCACCGAGACCGCCCTCGACGACATGCCGGACCTGCCCGTCAAGCTGATGATGAACGTCGGCACGCCCGAGCAGGCCTTCGAGTTCGCGCGCCTGCCCAACCACGGCGTCGGGCTGGCCCGCCTCGAGTTCATCATCAACCGGCAGATCGGCATCCACCCGCGGGCCCTGCTCGAGCTCGAGGACCAGGAGCCGGGGGTGCGCTCCGAGATCGAGGCCCAGATCGCGGCCTACGCCGGGCCGCGCGAGTTCTTCGTCCAGCGGGTCGCGGAGGGGGTCGCGACCATCGCTGCGGCCTTCGCGCCTGAGCCGGTCATCGTGCGGATGTCCGACTTCAAGTCGAACGAGTACGCGGGGCTGCTGGGGGGCGAGCGGTACGAGCCGCACGAGGAGAACCCGATGATCGGCTACCGCGGCGCCGCCCGGTACCTGTCGGCCGACTTCGCCGAGTGCTTCGCGATGGAGTGCGAGGCCCTCAAGTACGTGCGTGACGAGATGGGCCTGACCAACGTCAAGATCATGATCCCGTTCGTGCGCACGGTCACCGAGGGGAAGGGCGTCATCGACCTGCTCGCCTCGCACGGCCTGGTTCGCGGCGAGAACGACCTCCAGGTCGTCATGATGTGCGAGGTGCCGAGCAACGCCGTCAACGCCGACGAGTTCCTCGACCACTTCGACGGGTTCTCCATCGGCTCGAACGACATGACGCAGCTGACCCTCGGCCTGGACCGGGACTCCTCGCTCGTCGCCGGGTCCTTCGACGAACGCGACCCCGCCGTCCGCAAGATGCTCGCCATGGCGATCACGGCGTGCCGCGAGCGCGGCAAGTACGTCGGCATCTGCGGGCAGGGCCCGAGCGACCATCCGGACCTGGCCGAGTGGCTGCTCGACCAGGGCATCGAGACGATGTCGCTCAACCCCGACACCGTCGTGGAGACCTGGCTGCGTCTGGCCCAGCACCGCAAGGAGACCGCCGGCCGGCGCTGACCCAGTGCGTTCGGTGAAGCTCGACCGGGCTCGGCGGAGCCCGGTCGAGCCTCGTCGGGCCTGGGCGTGGGGTGGGCGTGGGCGCGGCTCGGCCGAGCCCGCCGGCACCTCAGCCGGCCAGCCGGTCGCGGCGGCGGGCGAGGTAGGCGCGCTCGGCCGGGTTGCCGGTGAGCCCGATGGCCCGGTCGTAGGCTGCGCGCGCCTCGTCGACGCGGCCGAGCCGGCGCAGCAGGTCGGCGCGCGCGGCGTGGAACGCGTGGTAGCGGTCGAGGACCTCGGCGAGGCGGTCGACCTCGGCCAACCCGACCGCCGGGCCCTCGACCTCGGCCACCGCGACCGCCCGGTTGAGCCGCACGACCGGCGAGGGGTCGAGGGCCGCCAGCGCCCCGTAGAGGGCGACGACGTGGGACCACTGCGTGTCGCGCGCGGAGGGAGCGTCGGTGTGCACCTTGCTGATCGCCGCCAGCAGCTGGTACCGCCCCGGCCGCTCGCCGCCGGCCGCCACGACCTCGAGCCGCTCGCGGACCAGGGCGTCGCCCTCGGCGATGAGGGCCCGGTCCCACGTGCCCCGGTCCTGCTCGTCGAGGGTGACCAGCTCGCCGGTGGCCGACACGCGCGCCGACCGTCGGGCGTCGGTGAGGAGCATGAGGGCGAGCAGGCCGGCGACCTCGCCGTCGTCCGGCAGGAGCGCACGGAGCAGGCGGCCGAGACGGATCGCCTCGTCGATGAGGTCGACGCGGACCGGGTCCTCGCCCTCGCCGGTGAGGTAGCCCTCGTTGAAGACGAGGTAGACGACCGCGAGCACGTCGTCGAGCCGGTCGCGGACGTCGGCGGCCGACGGGACGCGGAAGGGGATGTGGGCTGCGGCGATCTTGGCCTTGGCGCGAGTGATCCGCCGCGCCATCGTCGTCTCGGGCACGAGGAACGCCCGGGAGATCTCGCCGACCGTGAGGCCGCCGAGCAGCCGCAGGGTGAGTGCCACCCGGGCCTCCACCGACAGCGCGGGATGACAGCAGGTGAAGAACAGCCGGAGCCGGTCGTCCTCGACGGGACCGGTCGGCTCGGCAGGTGAGTCGTCGTGGAGCATGTGGGCCGCCTGGTGCTTGGTGGAGCGTCGGGACTCGCGACGGATCCGGTCGATCGCCCTTCGGGTGGCGGTGGTGGTGATCCAGCCGCCGGGGTTGGGCGGCACACCGTCGCCCGGCCACCGTTCCGCCGCCCTCGCGAACGCCTCGGCGGCGGCCTCCTCGGCGACGTCGAGGTCGCCGAAGCGCCGGGCCAGGCCGGCCACCACCCGGGCCCACTCCTCGTGGTGGGCCCGGGTGAGCGCCCGGGCTGCATCGGCGGTCGCGTCGGTCACGGCTCCGTCAGCGCCCCACGAGCGTCTCGAGGGGACTCCGCGCCGGCGCGCCACCGCTCAGGCCCGCTGCGCGGGCTCGGTGCGGGCCATGCCGGCACCGCGGAAGCGGTGGACCTCCTGCGGCCAGTCGAGGGCCACGGCCAGGCGTCCGGCCCAGTAGCGCGCCGTCTCGTCGTCGGGCACGTCGACGACGCAGAAGCCGCCGAGGTGCTCCTTCGTCTCGGCGAACGGGCCGTCGGTGAACACGGGTCGACCCTCGTGCGCCACGACGCTGCAGATCGCGGTGTCGGCGTCGAGGCCGCCGTTGGTGAAGATGAGCACACCCTGCTCCTGCATCTCGCGCACCACGGCCCTGCTGGCGACCCCCTTGGCCCTGATCTCGTCCTCGGTGTGCTCCTGCACCCACTCGTCGTTGAAGGCGATGAGGTACTCCGTCATGGCTTCCACTCCTCTCGGTCCGGACGAGGACCCTGCCGGGGTCCTCTTCGGCGGCACGGCGGCCACTGCTCACCGGTTCCACGAACGCCGGTGCCCCGATACGAGAACATCCCGGAAGATCGCGCGAGATGTCGCGTGTCCCGCCGCCCGAGCCGACCCCCCAGGGGCCGGGCCGGGGGCCGAGCCCCGGCGGTGCGCGAACGCCGGTCGCAGCGGAGTACGCCATCTGACGTAGAGCGTGCTCCAGCCCGTGGACGAGTGTCCGACGCGACCAGCAGCGACACTGGGAGGACAGGGGAGCAGGACGCGGGACGGAGGCAGGGATCCGCGATGACACGTTCGGAGACACTCAGGCACGGATCGTCCCGACGGCACCGGGCGGCGCTCGGGGCGGGCGTCCTCGTCGCGGCCCTCGGGCTGGCCGCCGTACCGCTCGGCGCCGCCGACGGAGCCGCGACCTACCTCTACGTCGGGGGCGCGGGCTGCTCGGACACGGGGTCCGGCACCGCGACCGTCCCCTACTGCACCATCGCCAAGGCCGCCAAGGTCGCGGTCGCGGGGCAGACCGTGCTCGTGTCGACCGGCACGTACACCGACGAGGTCTTCCCCTGGCACTCCGGCGTCCAAGGGTCACCGATCACCTTCCGCCCGGCGGCGGGAGCCACGGTGACCATCTCAGGGCCCAAGCACGCCTTCACGATCAGCAACCAGAGCTGGCTCACGGTGTCCGGCTTCACCATGCAGGACACGAGCAAGGACGCCGTCTACGTCTACAACGCCACGGGCCTGACGCTGTCGGGCAACACCATCAAGAGGTCCGGGCAGCGGGTCCAGGGGTACACGGCGTACGGCATGTACCTCAACTCGATGACCGGGTCCGTCGTCAGCGGCAACCTCGTGACCGACAACTCCGCGTCGGGGATCTTCGTGACGAACGGCTCGACCGGCAACCAGCTCACGGGCAACGAGGTCTCCTGGAACGCCTACGGCTACGTGCGCAACGCCGTCGGGATCGACCTGCGTTCTGGGGGCAACGTGGTCGGCGGCAACCGCGTCCACGACAACGAGGACTCCGGCATCCAGTCCTACCCGGGCGGTGACGGCAACACGATCGTCGACAACGTCAGCTACCACAACATGGGTTTCAGCACCGCGTCGATGTCCAACTGCAGCGCCCCGCCGACCGGCAACACCGCCGGCTGCATCACCGGCGACCACGGCATCGACAACTACGGCGTCACCGGCAGCTCGATCGTCGGCAACACCGTCTACGGGAACGTCAGCGCCGGCATCAACCTCGAGGGCGTCCCGTCCGGCACGGCCAGCGGCTTCACGATCGCCGACAACGTCGCCGTCGACAACGCGATCGGGTGCCCGGACGGCGCCGGCGGGACGGTGAAGTGTCCGAGGACGAGGGGCAACATCCGTGTCGATGCCACCTCCCAGCTCGGGACGAGCGTCGACTTCGACCTCGTCAACCTCAGCGTGGCCGGCACGATGATGGTGTGGGGCTCGACCTCCTACACCTCGCTGGCCGCCTTCCAGGCCGCGAGCGGTCAGGAGCCGCGGGGGCTGCAGGCCGCCCCGGGCCTGACCAACCCCGCCGGCGGTGACTTCACGCTCCAGCCCGGTTCGCCCGCCATCGACTCGGCGAACTCCGGCGCTCCCGGCCAACCGACGACCGACGCGGCCTCGCGCCCCCGGGTCGACGACCCGGCCACCGTCGACACGGGCGTCGGCGTGCGCACCTACGACGACCGGGGCGCGTACGAGTACCAGCCCGCGACCCAGAACGGGGTGACCCCATGAGCCCGACCACGAGCGCCGTCCGTCGGCGGCGCCACCTGACCGGAGTCCTCCTCGCGACCGGGCTGGCCCTGGGCAGCGCCGTCGTCGCCAACGGCGCCTCCCGCGAGGCCGGTGGTGCCGGGCCGGTCGGCAGCACCTCGGCGTCGCGCGTGGCCGGCCCGTCCGCCACCGACTGCGCCGCCATGGGCGCCGTCGTGGCTGCCGCCGCCACCGCCTCGTCGACGGGTACGGCTGGCACGGTCGACGCCGCGCGGGGCCGGGCGCTCGGCGTGGCGCGGTCGACGGCGTCGGACGACGTCCGCGAGGTGGCGCAGAACCTCGCCGACGACCTCGCGGCCTACCGCGTCGCCGTGACGACGGCATCGAGCGAGTCGCACCGGCGCCGCACCGACATCGGCCTGATGATCCACGGCGACCTCGTCGCGGCGCGGCTCCTCTGCGGGCGGTGACGGCGAGGCCGTGACGACACGGCGACGACACGGCGACGACATGGCGAAGGCCCCGCACCGACGGTGCGGGGCCCTCTGGCCGGGGTGAGTGACGGGACTTGAACCCGCGACCACCTGGACCACAACCAGGTGCTCTACCAGCTGAGCTACACCCACCATGCATGCCACGAGCCGGGCCCGGAGGCTCGGCGTCGTGGGACAGCGACGCCAATCGTACACGGCCCCAAAGGGTGCTCGTGACCACCCGGTCGGCAGTGCCGGGCCCGCTCGCGGGACGGTCAGTGCTGGATGACGTGGGGCTGCGCGAGTGCCTTGGCGGTGGCGCTGTCGGGCCCCGGCTGGGGCACGAAGACCGCCTCGCGGTAGTAGCGCAGCTCGGCGATGGACTCGCGGATGTCGGCGAGGGCTCGGTGGCCGCCGGACTTCTTCGGCGCGTTGAAGTAGACGCGCGGGTACCAGCGTCGGGACAGCTCCTTGATCGAGCTGACGTCGATGATGCGGTAGTGCATGTACTGCTCCAGCACGGGCATGTCGCGCGCGAGGAAGCCGCGGTCGGTGGCCACGGTGTTCCCGCCGAGCGGGGCCTTGCGCGGCTCGGGGACGAAGGTGCGCACGTAGTCGAGGACGACGGTCTCGGCCTCGCGCACCGTCACGCCCCGGTCGAGCTCCTCGATGAGCCCGGACGTCGTGTGCATGTCGCGCACAAAGTCGTCCATCTGCTCCAGGGCCTCGTCCGGGGGACGGATGACGACGTCGACGCCCTCGCCCAGCTGGTTCAGCTCGAAGTCCGTGACGAGGGCCGCCACCTCGATGAGGGCGTCGGACTGGAGGGACAGCCCGGTCATCTCGCAGTCGACCCAGATGATGCGGTCCGCGATGGCACGGTGGTTGGTCTCGCTCACCGGACCACCATAGAGGCTCGCCGCCCAGGCCCACGGCGGTGCACGCGGCACGGCTGCCACGGTCGCCGCTGCACTAGCCTTCCGCCATGACCTCAGGGGACGTCACGACGGGGCCGCAGTGGAGCCCGGCACGCAACCCGACGCGGCGCCCGGTGCTGCGCTCGCTGCTGACCGTCGGCGTCGTGGGCTCGGTGTTCCTCGTCTGCCTGCTCGTCCTCGTGGGCATCCTCGGCCAACGGCTCACCGCCCAGGTCATCATCACGTCGGCGCTCACGGCGATCATCCCGCTGTTCGTCATCGTCCCGACCTACCTCTGGCTCGACCGCTACGAGGCCGAGCCGGTGCGCTACCAGGTGTCCGCGTTCCTCTGGGGCGCGCTCGTGGCGGTCGTCGGTGCCTTCTTCCTCAACACGTTCGGCCTGAAGATCCTCGTCGAGGCGCGCTGGACCGACCCGCTCGCCACCGGTGCCGTCTACCTCGCACCGGTCACCGAGGAGACCCTCAAGGGCCTCGGCGTCCTGCTCGTCTACCTGCTGCGGCGCAGGGAGTTCGACGGGATCGTCGACGGCATCGTCTACGCCGGGCTCATCGGCGCCGGCTTCGCCTTCAGCGAGAACATCCTCTACCTCGGCCAGGCCTACGACGAGTACGGCAACGAGGGCCTGACGGCGACGTTCCTCGTCCGTGGCCTCATGGGGCCGTTCGGGCACCCACTGTTCACCTCGCTCACCGGCATCGGCATCGGGATCGCGGTGTCGGCCCGGCGTCCGGCCACGCGGGTCGTCGCCGTCGTCGTCGGCTGGGTCTGCGCCATGGTCCTGCACGGGTTGTGGAACCTGTCGGCGCTCGCCGGCATGGACGGGTTCTTCGAGGCCTACGCGACCTACCAGGTGCCGCTCTTCCTCGCCTTCGTCGGCTTCCTCGTGTGGCTGCGCCGCCGAGAGGGCCGGCTCATCGGCCAGTACCTGTCCCCGTACGCCGACGCCGGCTGGCTGACCCACGCCGAGGTGACGATGCTGTCCCAGCTGCGGCTGCGTCGGGCCGCCCGGCAGTGGGCCCGCCGCAGCGGCGGCCGTCCCGCGAAGCGGTCGATGGAGGCGTTCCAGGACAGCGCGAGCGACCTCGCCCTGCTGCGGTCGCGGCTCGTCCACGGCACGGCAGAGGCCGATGCCCAGCGACGCGAGCTCGTCCTCCTCGAGGCGATCACCGCCCATCGCCGCGCCTTCGTCGGCTCACCGGTCACCTGAGCGATCGGGCTCTCGCCTCCGGATGCCTATCATTGGACGGCGCCCGCAAGGGCAGTGCCCCTGTAGCTCAGCGGATAGAGCAAGAGCCTTCTAATCTCTTGGTCGCAGGTTCGAGTCCTGCCGGGGGCGCGGACCCCGCAGGGTCCTCGGCGGTCGGCTCGGCCGGCTCGGCCGGCTCCGTCGACTCGGTCGGCTCGACCTGCGGCGTCGACAAGGGATCGACCGCGCGTCCGGAACACGCCGTTCGTCCGGTTTGGATGTGGTGGCGTGACACGGGAGGATTGGGACGTGGCAGGTGAGTCAGGGGTGGGTGATGCCCGCCTTCTTTCGGCGGTGGGCGCGTTGCGTGCTGCCCTGGACGACGTCACCTTCCCGCTCGAGCTTCCGGGCGCCGACGCTGCGCGGCTGACGCGCCGGCGTCTCCTCGCCCAGCTCGACGACTACGTCATCCCGAGGGTCGCCTCCCTCGACGCGCCGCTACTCGCCGTGGTCGGCGGGTCGACCGGAGCCGGCAAGTCGACGCTCGTCAACTCGCTCGTCGGCAAGGAGGTGACCCTCCCGGGGATCCTGCGTCCCACGACCCGCTCGCCCGTCCTCGTGCACCATCCTGACGACGAGCGGTGGTTCGCCGGGCCGCGCATCCTGCCGAGCCTCGCGCGGATCACCGGCCGGCACAACGCCTCCGACGGTCCGGGGGCGCTGCGGCTCGTCCCCACCGACGCCGTCACCGCGGGCCTTGCCGTCATCGACGCGCCCGACGTCGACAGCGTCGTCGAGGCCAACCGCGACCTCGCGACCCAGCTGCTGGCCGCCGCCGACCTCTGGATCTTCGTCACGACCGCCGCGCGCTACGCCGACGCCGTGCCGTGGGCCCTGCTGCGCGAGGCGTCCGAGCGCGGGGCGTCCGTCGCGATCGTCCTCGACCGCGTCGCCCGCGAGGCCGTCGACGACATCCGCACCCACCTGGCCTCGATGCTGCGCGAGCAGGGCCTCGGTGGCGCGCCGATCTTCACCATCGTCGAGTCGCCGCTGCGCGACGGCCTGCTTCCCGAGGACCAGACCGAACGGGTCAAGGGCTGGCTCGCCGCGCTCGCCGGCGACGCACAGTCCCGGGCCGCCGTCGTCCGCCAGACCCTGAACGGCGCGCTCGACGTGCTGACCGCCCGCGTCGACTCCGTCGTCGCGGCCCTCGACGAGCAGCGCGACGCCGGGCAGACCCTCGTCGCGGCGGCGTCGAGCGCCTACGGGCTCGCCGTCGAGTCGGTGCGCGACGGTGTCACGGACGGCAGCCTGCTGCGGGGCGAGGTCCTCGCCCGCTGGCAGGAGTTCGTCGGCACGGGCGAGTTCTTCCGCCAGGTCGAGTCCACCGTGTCGCGCGTCCGCGACCGCTTCGCCGCGTTCCTCAAGGGCGGTCCGGCCAAGGCGGACGAGCTGGGCGACGCGCTCCAGTCGGGCGTCGCGGCGCTCGTCGCCGATCGCGCCGAGGTGGCCGCCACGACGACCACGCGCGCGTGGCGCGGACTGCCCGGCGGTGCACAGCTGCTCGCCTCGCACCCGGGGCTCGAGCGCTCGGCACCCGACGTCGACGAGCGCATCGCCCGGCTCGTGCGCGACTGGCAGGGCGACATCCTCACCATGGTGCGCAACGAGGGCCGCGACCGGCGCACCACCGCGCGGATCCTCGCCTACGGCGTCAACGGGCTGGGGGTCGTGCTCATGCTCGTGACCTTCGCCAGCACGGCCGGGATCACCGGGGCCGAGTTCGGCATCGCCGGTGGGACCGCCGTCGTCGGCCAGAAGCTGCTCGAGGCCGTCTTCGGCGACCAGGCGGTGCGCGACCTCGCCCGCAAGGCGAGGGAGCAGCTCGTCGAGCGCGTCGAGTCGCTGTACGCCGCCGAGCAGACCCGTTTCGAAGGAGCCGTCAGCACCGTGCAGCTCGACCCCGACCACGCGACCGCACTCCGGAAGGCCGCTGCAGCGGTGCAGGACGCCCGATGAGCCCGATCCGCATGGGCCGCGCCCAGGGCACCCGCGTCAGCGCCACCGAGCTCGCCGCGCGGACCACGGCCCTGTCGAAGGCCATCCTCGCCGGCGGTGACCAGCTCGACCGCACCGACGCCGACCGGGCCCGGCACGTCGTGGACCGCGCCGTCGAACGCTCCGGCATCGGTGGCGACCACACGGTCGTCGCCCTCGCCGGCGCCACCGGCAGTGGCAAGTCATCCCTCTTCAACGCGCTCGTCGGCGCCGACGTCGCGACCATCGGCGCCCGGCGGCCGACGACCTCGGCGCCGACCGCGGCCATCTGGGGCGATGCCGACGCCACCCGCCTGCTCGACTGGCTCGGGGTCAAGGCCCGTCAGGGCGTCGGTGCCACGGCGGAGGCCGAGGCCTCCGGGTCGCTCGGGTCGCTCGGGTCGCTCGCGTCGCTCGGGTCGCTGAACGGGCTCGTCCTGCTCGACCTGCCCGACTTCGACTCGCGCGAGCAGGCCCACCGGCAGGAGGCCGAGCGGATCCTCGACCTCGTCGACGTGTTCGTCTGGGTGACAGACCCGCAGAAGTACGCCGACGCCCGGCTGCACGACGAGTTCGTCGCGCACCTGTCGCACCACGGCGCGGTGACCCTCGGGGTGCTCAACCAGGTCGACCGGCTGCCCGAAGGAGCGACCGCGACGCTGGCGACCGACCTCGCCAGGCTGCTCGAGGCCGACGGCGTCCGGCGCCCCACCGTCCTTGCCACCTCGACGGTCACCGGCCAGGGCCTGCCCGAGCTCAGGCAGCGCATCGCCAACGCCGTCGCCGGCCACGCGGCCGCGCGCCAGCGCCTGAGCGCCGACGTCGTCGCGGCGGCCACCACCCTGCGCCGGGGCGTCGCCGAGCGCGAGCCCGACGTGGGCCGCCTCCCGCGTGCCGGCCTCGACGCCTCCCTCGCGAGGGCCGCGGGCGTGCCCGTGGTCCTCGACGCCGTCGAGCGGGACCACCGCCGCGAGGCCTTCGGGCACACGGCGTGGCTCTTCGCACGGTGGAGCCGGTCCCTGACGCCCGACCCCATCCGCCGGTTGCGCCTCGACCGGGCCGGCGCGCGCCCGATCCCCGTCGAGATCGGCGGCGAGGACGTGCGCGCCGTGCTCGGCCGGTCCTCGGTCCCCGCCCCCACCGCTGCCGCCGTCTCGGCGGTCGACCTCGCGACGCGATCCTTCGTCCGCGACGCCACCGCCGAGCTGCCCGTCCGCTGGGCCACCGCCGCCGAGGACGCGGTCCGGCAGGGCGAGGACGGCCTCGCCGACGCCCTCGACCGGGCCCTGCTCGACACTCCGCTGCGGGGCCGCCGCCCGGCGTGGTGGTTCCTCGTCGACGTCCTGCAGTGGATGCTCGGGATCGGCGCCGTCGCCGGGCTCGTGTGGTACCTCGTGCTCTGGGTCATGGGCCTGCTCCAGCTGCCTCGGCCCGAGGCGCCGACGTGGTGGGTGCTCCCGCTGCCGCTCGTGCTGCTCGTCGGCGGGGTCGTCCTCGGGCTCGTGCTCGGTGCGGCCTCGAGGGCGTGGGCGCAGGTCGGCGCGCGCCGTCGCCGCCGGATCGTCGCGGCGCGCCTGACCGAGGCCGTCGCGACCGTCGCGGACGACCGGGTCCTCGTCCCGGTCGACCAGGTGCTCGCCCGGCACCGCGAGACCCGCGAGCAGCTCGACGCCGCGGCGCGCTGACGACGCGAGGGTGGTCCACACCCCCTGTCCCGCAGGGGTGTTCGTCCACAGGCCGCTGCTCGGGGCTCGGCGCGGTCGACCGGTTCGCGGCACGGTGGTCGCGGGTGGCAAGCCGCCGCCCGCCGTCAACGAGCCGGCCCCGTGGCCGGACCGAGCAGGGAGCAGGCCCATGAACGAGACCCGCATCACCGTCCACGGCAACGTCGTCAGCGACCCCGTCGAGCGACAGGGTCGCAACGGCAACGTCTTCACGACCTTCCGCATCGCCACGACACCGTTCCGCCGGACGGCCGACGGCAAGTTCGCCGACCTCGACACGAGCTTCTACTCCGTCATCGCCTTCAACGCGCTCGCCGCCAACGCGGCCGCCTCCCTGCGCAAGGGACAGCCGGTCATCGTCGAGGGCAACGTCTCCGTCAAGCAGTACGTCGGAGCCGACGGGCAGCAGCGCACGGCGACCGAGATCGACGCCGACCACATCGGGCACGACCTCGGGTGGGGCCGGGCCGTCTTCGAGCGGGTGAGCCGGGCGGCGGCTCTGGGCCAGGACCGCACCTCCGACCCGGACGTGCGTGGCGCGCTCGAGCAGCTGTCCGGTGAGGAGCGTCCGGCCGGCGTCGACGAGAACGGCGTCGTGACCGGTGAGCTCGAGGCAGGGGCCTCGCTGCTCGGTGACCCCGAGACCGACGACTACGACGTCGAGCAGGTGCCTGCCTGAGCACGCGCCGGCGGGGCGCCGTCACCCGGGCGGCACCGATTCGGTCGTGCGCGGTGCGGCAGATAGCCTTCTGCGCATGGCCGAGTACATCTACACCATGACCCGTGCGCGCAAGGCGCACAACGAGAAGGTCATCCTCGACGACGTCTCGATGTCGTTCTACCCCGGCGCGAAGATCGGCATGGTCGGTCCGAACGGTGCGGGCAAGTCGACGATCCTCAAGATCATGGCCGGACTCGACCAGCCCAGCAACGGCGAGGCCCGTCTCGCCAACGGTGCGACGGTCGGCATCCTCCTGCAGGAGCCGCCCCTCAACGAGGACAAGACGGTCCTCGGCAACGTCGAGGAGGGCGCCGGCGAGATCAAGGCCAAGCTCGACCGCTACAACGAGATCTCCGCCGAGATGGCAGACCCCGACGCCGACTACGACGCGCTGCTCGCCGAGATGGGCAAGCTGCAGGAGGACATCGACCACGCCGACGCCTGGGACCTCGACTCCCAGCTCGAGCAGGCCATGGACGCGCTGCGCTGCCCGCCGCCGGACGCCGCGGTCACCAACCTGTCCGGTGGCGAGCGCCGCCGTGTCGCCCTGTGCAAGCTGCTGCTGCAGAAGCCGGACCTGCTGCTGCTCGACGAGCCGACCAACCACCTCGACGCCGAGTCGGTGCAGTGGCTCGAGCAGCACCTCGAGTCCTACCCGGGCGCCGTCATCGCGGTCACCCACGACCGCTACTTCCTCGACAACGTCGCCCAGTGGATCGCCGAGGTGGACCGCGGCCGGCTCTACCCGTACGAGGGCAACTACTCGACCTACCTCGAGAAGAAGTCCGAGCGGCTCCAGGTCCAGGGCAAGAAGGACCAAAAGCTGCAGAAGCGCCTCAAGCAGGAGCTCGAGTGGGTCCGCAGCAACGCCAAGGGTCGCCAGGCCAAGTCCAAGGCCCGCCTGGCCCGCTACGAGGAGATGGCGGCCGAGGCCGAGCGCACCCGCAAGCTCGACTTCGAGGAGATCCAGATTCCGCCCGGCCCGCGCCTGGGCTCGACGGTCATCGAGGTGAACAACCTGAGGAAGGGCTTCGGCGACCGCGTCCTCATCGACAACCTGTCCTTCTCGCTGCCGCGCAACGGCATCGTCGGCGTCATCGGTCCCAACGGCGTCGGCAAGTCGACGCTCTTCAAGACCATCGTCGGGTTCGAGCAGCCCGATGCCGGCGAGGTCAAGATCGGCGAGACCGTGAAGATCTCCTACGTCGACCAGGGCCGCGAGGGCCTGGACCCGAAGAAGAACCTGTGGGAGATCGTCTCCGACGGCCTCGACCACATCAAGGTCGGCCAGGTCGAGATCCCGTCGCGCGCCTACGTGTCGCAGTTCGGCTTCAAGGGCCCGGACCAGCAGAAGCTCTCGGGCGTCCTGTCCGGTGGCGAGCGCAACCGCCTCAACCTCGCGCTCACGCTCAAGCAGGGCGGCAACCTGCTCCTGCTCGACGAGCCGACGAACGACCTCGACGTCGAGACCCTCGGCTCGCTCGAGAACGCGCTGCTCGACTTCCCGGGCTGCGCCGTCGTCATCTCCCACGACCGGTGGTTCCTCGACCGGGTCGCGACGCACATCCTCGCCTACGAGGGCACCGAGGACGACCCGGCGCGCTGGTACTGGTTCGAGGGCAACTTCGAGTCCTACGAGGCCAACAAGGTCGAGCGCCTCGGTCCCGAGGCGGCTCGTCCCCACCGGGTCACCTACCGCAAGCTGACGCGCGACTGACCTGCGCGCCCGCACGACGGCGACGGCCATCGCGTCAGAGTTCTGACGCGGTGGCCGTCCCTAGATCCACCCCTTGCGTCGGAACACGAGGTAGAGCAGGGCCGCGACCACGACGATGACGCCACCGCTGACGAGCACGCCTGCGTGCGAGCCGAACCCGGGGTAGGGCACGTTCTGGCCGTACCAGCCGGTGACCGCCGTCGGCACGGCGATGATCGCCGCCCAGGCGGTCAGCTTCTTCATGACGGTGTTGAGCCGGGCGTCCTGCAGCGACAGGTTGGTCTCGAAGACCGTCGTCACCATGTCGCGCAGCGACTCGGTCCACTCGGCGGCGCGCAGGACGTGGTCGTACAGGTCGTCGTAGAACCCGTCGAGCTCGGGGCGCCGCTCGTCGAGGTCCGTGCGGTGGCGCAGCACGGCGTTGACGACGTCACGCATGGGCAGCACGACCCGGCGCAGCTCGACGAGCTCCTTGCGCAGTCGGTAGGTGCGCACCTGCGCGACGCGTGTCCGACCACGGTCGTCGAAGAGGTCGTCCTCGAGTCCCTCGATCGCGTCGTCGAGCTGCTGGATCGTCTCGAAGTGCCCGTCGACGACGGTGTCGAGGAGGCCGTGGACGAGGGCGCCGACGCCGTGGCGCAGCAGCTCGGGGTCCTCGTTCCACCGGTCGAGGACCCGGCCCATGTCGAAGTCCGGGTTCGAGCGCACCGTGATGACACCACGCGGCAGGACGAACGCAGAGATGCGCGTCAGGCGCAGCCGCGAGTCCCGGGCGGTCGGGTCGTCCTCCGGTGCCTCGAGGCGGGTCGCGTACACCGTGAGGAAGGTGTGCTTGGCGTGCCGGGTGGCCTTGGGCCGCTCGCCGGCGGTGACGGCGTCCTCCACGGCGTGGGGGTCGAGACCCAGCTCGCCGGCCAGCCGGAGCAGGTGGTCGTGGTCGGGCTCGCAGAGGTCGACCCAGAGCAGGGAGCCCTCGCGGTCGAGGTGGTCGGACACCTGCTCGAGGGCGAAGCCCTCCTCGACGACGGCGCCGTCCTCCCAGCGGCACGTCCGCACCGTCACGCGTGAGCTTCCCACCTCCCCAGTGTGACAGGGCGGGTCGGCACGACCGGTGGGTCAGGCGATGAGCGGCGGCGCGTCGTCGCGGACCGGCCTCCCCGCGAGGGCGAGGTCCCAGGCGGCCGCGAGGCGTCGGCCGACCTCGTCGGCCTCATCGGCCGGGACGCAGAAGGGGATCCGGACCCAGCGTCCGAGTCCGCCGGCCGCGGCGAACTGGCTTCCCCGGGCGAGCCGGACGCCGGCCTGCTCGGCGACGCGGGCCAGCTGGTCACCGCGGGCCACCGGCAGCTCGCACCATAGGTTGAGCCCTCCGACCGGCACGTCGAACCGCCAGTCGGACAGGTGGCGCCGCACGGCCGCCACCATGGCGTCGCGGCGCGCGCGGGCCTCGCGGCGCCGGGCGACCAGCACCGCGTCCCCCTGGCGCAGCAGGTCGGCCACGACGAGCTGCTCGAGCACCGCGCTGCCGAGGTCGAGGCTGTGGCGCGACTCCACGACGGCTCCGACCGCCTCGCGCGGCGCGCGCACCCATCCGACGCGGATGCCGCCCCACCAGGTCTTGCCCGCGCTGCCGAGGGTGTACGCCGCCGGGGCCGAGGTCGCGAACGGCGGGACGCGGTCGGCGGCGGCCGCCTCGTCGAGGCCGAGCTCGACGAACGTCTCGTCGACGACCGGCACGGCGCGACCGCGAGCGAGCACGTCGGCGACGGCGACCCGCGTCGGGGCGTCCATGAGCAGCCCGGTCGGGTTCTGGTGGTCCGGGATGAGGTAGGCCATCCTGGCCCCGCTCTGGCGCAGGGCGACCTCGACCGCGTCGAGGTCCCAGCCGAGCCGGGTCAGGGGGGTCGGCACGGGCCGCAGGCCCGAGCGCCGGACCGCGACGACGGCGTTGGGGTAGGTCGGGGTCTCGACGAGGACGCGGTCACCGACGTCGAGCTCGGCCCGCAGGACCGAGGAGAGCCCGGCGTGGGCGCCGGAGGTGACGACGACCTGCTCGGGTGAGGTGGGCAGACCCCGACCGTCGAACCAGTCGGCGATCGCGGCGCGGGTCTCGGGCAGCCCGTGGGGGTGGTAGCCGGCCGTCGCGAGGTGCCGTGGCAGCTCGGCGAGAGCGCGCTCGTACGCGGCGGTGAGGCCGGCGGCCGCGGGCAGCGCGGCGTAGGTGAGGTCGATGACCTCGGGCGGCACGTCGGTCGGGATGAGACCTGCGCCGGACAGCGCGAGACCCGAAGCGCCCGTGGGCAGGGCGACGACGCTGCCAGAGCCGCGACGGGTGACGACGAAACCCTCGTCACGCAGCGCGTCCAAGGCGGCGACGACCGTCGTGCGGCTCAGCCCGAGCTCGGCGGTCAGGGCGCGCTCGCTCGGCAGCCGGGTGCCGACGAGGAGCCGGCCGTCGGAGACGAGGCGGCGCACCGCGTCCGCGAGCCCGCGGTAGGCCGGCCGGGGGAGCGGCTCGGGTCCGAGGAGGGCGGACAGGGTCCGGGCGGAGACGGAGCGCATGAGGTCCACTCTGCCATGACTGGCCCTTAACCGGCAGTCCAATCGTGGCCACGATGGTTCCATGAGACGCCACGTGCCCCTGCGCAACCTCGGACCGGTCGCCCAGCTGCGAGCGCCGCACCTGCCGCGGCGCGTCGTCCAGCTCCTCGTCGGGCTGACGCTCTACGGCGTCTCGATGGCGATGATGGTCCGCGGCGCGCTCGGGCTCGACCCGTGGGACGTCTTCCACATGGGCGTCGCGAGCCACGTGCCGCTGACCTTCGGGCAGGTCACCATCGTGATCGGCGCGCTCGTGCTGCTGCTCTGGGTGCCGCTGCGGCAGTGGCCCGGGCTCGGCACCGTGGCCAACGTCGTCGTCATCGGTCTGGCCGCCGACGCCGGTCTCGCGCTCATCGTCGAGCCGGACGCCCTGTGGGCCCGTGCGACGCTCCTGCTGTCCGGCCTCGGGCTCAACGGCGTCGCCGGCGGCCTGTACATCGGCAGCCAGCTCGGACCCGGCCCGCGCGACGGCCTGATGACCGGCCTCGCCCGCCGCACCGGACTGTCGATCCGGCTGGTGCGCACGACGATCGAGGTGGTCGTCCTCGTCGTCGGCTGGCTGCTCGGCGGCTCAGTGGGCCTCGGTACGGTGCTGTACGCCGTGTCGATCGGACCGCTCGTGCAGTTCTTCCTGCCTCGCCTCACGGTCGACCTCGGCCCCGAGCCGACGGCCGCGCGCGAGACCCAGCACGGGGCACAGACTGCCCACCCCGCCGGTCCTCTCCCGACTCCGGTCCTCGGGGACTGACCCGGACGCCTGACCCACCCCGCTAGGTGGAGGCGACCCCTTGCCCGCCGAGGCGCCACGAGCGCAGCAGGTGGCACCGGTGGGGTTCGTACCATGCGAGGTCGAGTCGCTCGGCACGGCACGCGGCCGGTGTCCACGACCTCACGGCCAGCCGGGTCGAGTCCTCGGTGACGGTGTCGGACACCGCGTCGAGGGTCAGGTGCGGCACGACGTCGGCGAACGCACCGCCGTACGGGGGACACTGCGGAAAGGACTGCCACAGGGCGGCGGTCAGGCTGCGGAACACGTCGTCGGGGTCCGGGAGCAGGTGCACAATACCGTTGGGGAACGTGTCCGTCCGCTCCAGGGTGAAGTCGAACGGCCCCGTGGCAGAGGCGATCTCGTCCACGATGCCGAAGACCTCCTCGGTGAGCTCATGGCGTGGCAGGAAGGGTCCGAGGACCGTGACGTGCGCGTGGACGAAGCTCGGGTCCTCGGACGCGTACGCCTCGTCGTAGTGGCGGGTGCGACCGAGGACGAACGGCTCGAGCTGCGGGACCGGGACGAGGAGGACGCTGTGGCCGGCGTGGGCCGCCACGCGGGTCAGCCCGCCGCGCCGACCAGCCGCAGCGCGAGGGCGGCATTGGTCGCGCCGATCTGTGCGGGGGACCGGCGGATCGTGGGGGAGTACCAGCGGGCGACGTCGACGACGATCGACAGGAGCGCGAGGGCCGTGTCGCCGCTGTCGTCGACGGTGAAGGCGCCGTCGGCGACACCCCGCTCGAGGATGCCGCGGACGAGGCCGTCCATCTCCTTGCGCAGGGCGAGCACCTCGGCGTGGTGCTCGGGCGTCAGGTGGTGGTGCTCGTACTGCACGACGCGCGCCACCTGGTACTGCTCGACGTGCCACTCGGTGAACCGCGCCATGACGTTGGCCAGCTGCTCGGTCGGCGTCGGGCCGTCGGCGATGGCGCCGCGCAGGAGGCGCAGGGCGCTCTCGTGGCCGCTGCGGCTGAGGTTGAAGAGGAGCTCCTCCTTCGTCCCGAAGTGCACGTAGACCCCCGCGGGGGACAGGCCCGCGCCCGAGGCGATGTCGCGGGTCGTCGTGGCGTGGAAGCCCTTGTCGGCGAAGGCGTGCGCGGCCGCGTGCATGAGGCGGTCGACGGTCGACGGGTCCTGGCTCGGGTTCGCGCGTGAGGTCCGGCTCGGCGTGGGCTGCGGCACGTTGACAGCATGCCGTAGCGGCGGGAGACTAAGCAAGCGCTTAGTTACCTGTCGGTACGGCGCGTCGCCAGCCACGCCCCCACGCCCCACGGAGGACGGATGCCCCGCAACATCTACGACGAGGACCACGAGGCGATGCGCGCGTCGGCGCGCGAGTTCGTGCACCGCACGCTGCAGCCGCGCGCCGAGCAGATGATCGAGGCCAAGTCGATCGACCGGGACATCTGGCGCGAGGCCGGCAAGCAGGGCCTGTTCGGCTTCGAGATCCCGGAGGAGTTCGGCGGCGCCGGTGTCAAGGACTACCGCTTCAACGCCGTCATCGCCGAGGAGATGTCGCGCTTCAACGCCGCGACGAGCTCGTGCTTCGGCATCCACTCCGACGTCTGCCCGCCCTACATCGTCGACCTCGGCACCGAGGAGCAGAAGCAGCGCTGGCTGCCGGGCATGGCCAGCGGCGACCTCGTCTGCGCCATCGCGATGACCGAGCCCTCGGGCGGCTCCGACCTCGCCGCCCTCAAGACCACCGCAGTGCGCGACGGCGACGGCTGGGTGCTCAACGGCTCCAAGACCTTCATCACGAACGGCTACCAGGCCGACCTCGTCATCGTGGCCACCCGCACCGACCCGTCCAAGGGGGCCAAGGGCATCACCCTCTTCGTCGTGGAGCGCGGCACGGAGGGATTCCACAACGGCCGCAAGCTCGACAAGGTCGGCATGGAGGAGTCGGACACCGCCGAGCTGTTCTTCGAGAACGTCCGCCTGCCCGACGAGAACCGGCTCGGGCCCGAGGGAATGGGCTTCATCGCGATGATGCAGCGCCTGCCCCAGGAGCGCATCGGCGCCGCCGTCTCGAACGTCGCGCACCCGAAGGCGATCCTCGAGGAGACCATCCAGTACGCCAAGGACCGCCAGGCCTTCGGCCAGTCCATCGGCCAGTTCCAGCACAACAAGTTCCTCCTGGCCGAGCTCGTGACGAAGATCGAGGTGGCCGAGGCCTACGTCGACGACTGCGTCCTGGCCCACAGCCAGGGCCGGCTCAGCGCGGTCGACGCCGCCAAGGCCAAGTGGTGGAGCTCCCAGGTGCAGAACGACGTCCTCGACCACTGCGTCCAGCTGTACGGGGGCTACGGCTTCATGAACGAGTACCGGGTGGCTCGCGCCTGGCGCGACGCCCGCGTCACGAAGATCTGGGCCGGCTCCAACGAGATCATGAAGGAGCTCATCGGCCGGGACCTCGGCTTCTGATGGGCGGTGAGGACGCCCGACGGCGCCACGATGGTGCCGTCGCCATCGTCACCGGTGCCTCCCGCGGCATCGGCTTCGGCATCGCCGAGCGGCTCGTCGCCGACGGTGCCAGGGTCGTCGTCACGGCGCGTCGGCAGGAGGCGCTCGCCCAGGCCGTCGAGCGGCTCGGTGGTCCCGAGTGCGCGCTGGGGGTGGCCGGCAACGCCGCCGACGAGGCGCACCAGGACGAGACCATCGCTGCGGCGAGGGAGACGTTCGGCGGCCTGCACCTGCTCGTCAACAACACCGGCATCAACCCCGTCTACGGGCCGATGCTCGACACCGACCTCGACGTCGCCCGCAAGGTGCTCGACGTCAACGTCGTCGCGGCGTTCTCGTGGATCCGCAAGGCCGTCGGCGCGGGTTTCGGTGACGCCGAGCACCCCGCCGCGGTCGTCAACCTCGCGTCGGTCGCCGGGCAGGGCGCCTCGGGCGTCATCGGCTGGTACGGCGTCTCGAAGGCCGCGCTCATCCACCTGACCACCGAGCTGGGCCACGAGCTGGGTCCCGACGTGCGTGTCAACGCCGTCGCGCCCGCGGTCGTCAAGACCAAGTTCGCCGAGGCGCTCTACACCGGCCGTGAGGAGCAGGTGGCGGCCGCCTACCCGATGAAGAGGCTCGGCGTCCCCGAGGACGTCGCCGGCGCCGTGACCTTCCTCCTGTCCGCCGACGCCTCGTGGATCACCGGCCAGACCCTCACCATCGACGGAGGCGTGACGCTGGGCGGGGCTCTGTGACAGGCCGTCCAGCGCCACGCTGAGGCGGCCTCCCCGTCGGCGAGGTGGGCGGGCGTCACCGGGTCGCCCTCACGGGGTACTGGAAGCACGGACGTGCGCAGCGGGCGTCGCTTCCCCGGCGGGCCGAGGCCCGACCGTCAGGGGAGCGGTGGTTGCGCGGCACCCCGCCGGGCACCACGATGGGCCCGGGGTGGCCGGCGCCGTCCGCCCGACGCCACACCGGTGGCGGCGCGGCCCCGGCCGCGTCCATGACGACGGAAGAAGCTCCATGGAGATCTGGCCCGGCAAGCCCTACCCCCTCGGCGCCACGTACGACGGCGCGGGGGTCAACTTCGCGGTCTTCTCGGAGGTCGCCGAGCGTGTCGAGCTGTGTCTGCTCACGGACGACCTGGCCGAGACGCGCCTCGACCTGCCGGAGGTCGACGGGTTCGTGTGGCACGGGTACGTGCCGTTCCTGCAGCCCGGCCAGCGGTACGGTTTCCGCGTCCACGGCCCCTACGAGCCCGAGAACGGGCACCGCTGCAACCCGAGCAAGCTCCTGCTGGACCCGTACGCCAAGGCCATCGAGGGGCAGGCCGAGAACGACCAGTCCCTGTACTCGTACACCTTCGGTGACCCCGACGCGGCGACGACGACCGAGATCAACACCGACGACAGCATCGCCCACACGATGCACTCCGTCGTCGTCAACCCCTTCTTCGACTGGGGCGACGACCGCCCCCCGCGGCACGAGTACCACGAGAGCGTCATCTACGAGGCCCACGTCAAGGGTCTGACGATGCTGCACCCCGAGGTCCCGGAGGAGATCCGCGGCACCTACGCCGGCATCGCCCACCCGGCGACGATCAAGCACCTGACCGACCTCGGCGTCACCGCCGTCGAGCTGATGCCGGTGCACCAGTTCGTCCAGGACGCGCCGCTCGTCGAGCGCGGCCTGTCGAACTACTGGGGCTACAACACGATCGGCTTCCTGGCCCCGCACAACGCCTACGCGGCGGGGGGTCAGCGCGGGCAGCAGGTTCTGGAGTTCAAGGCCATGGTCAGGGCGCTGCACGAGGCCGACATCGAGGTCATCCTCGACGTCGTCTACAACCACACGGCGGAGGGCAACCACATGGGCCCGACGCTCGCCTTCCGGGGCCTGGACAACAACAGCTACTACCGGCTCGTCAGCGACGACCTGTCGCACTACTACGACACGACCGGCACCGGCAACAGCCTCCTCATGCGCAGCCCGCACGTGCTCCAGCTCATCATGGACTCGCTGCGCTACTGGGTCACCGAGATGCACGTCGACGGCTTCCGCTTCGACCTCGCCGCGACGCTGGCCCGCCAGTTCCACGAGGTCGACAAGCTGTCGGCGTTCTTCGACCTCATCCAGCAGGACCCGGTCGTCAGCCAGGTCAAGCTCATCGCCGAGCCCTGGGACGTCGGGGAGGGCGGCTACCAGGTCGGCGGCTTCCCGCCCCTGTGGACCGAGTGGAACGGCCAGTACCGTGACACGGTCCGGGACTTCTGGCGCGGCGAGGGCGGGGCGCTCGGCGAGTTCGCCTCCCGCTTCACGGGTTCGAGCGACCTCTACGAGCACTCCGGCCGGAAGCCGATCGCGTCGATCAACTTCGTCACCGCGCACGACGGCTTCACCCTGCGCGACCTCGTGTCGTACAACGACAAGCACAACGAGGCCAACGGTGAGGGCAACAACGACGGCGAGAGCCACAACCGCTCGTGGAACTGCGGCGTCGAGGGTCCGAGCGACGACCCCGCGGTGCGTGGCCTGCGGGCGCGCCAGCAGCGCAACTTCCTGACGACCCTCCTGCTCAGCCAGGGCGTCCCGATGCTCCTGCACGGCGACGAGCTCGGCCGCACCCAAGGCGGCAACAACAACGGGTACTGCCAGGACAACGACATCTCGTGGATCCACTGGGCCCTCGACGAGGACGACCAGCAGCTGCTCGCCTTCACCCAGTCGATCGTCCGGCTGCGCCGGGAGCACCCGGTGTTCCGCCGGCGCCGGTTCTTCGCCGGCAGCGCCGAGCACGGCGGTGAGAGCGAGCTCGGTGACATCGCCTGGCTCATGCCGAACGCCGAGCACATGGACGACGAGGCGTGGAGCAACGGAATGGCCAAGTCGCTCATGGTCTTCCTCAACGGCTCGGCCATCCCCGAGCCGGACCCGCGGGGACAGAAGATCCTCGACGACTCGTTCCTCGTGCTCTTCAACGCCCACCACGAGTCGCTGTCGTTCACGCTGCCGGACGCCGAGTACGGGACGGAGTGGCTCCCGGTCATCGACACGGCGCGGGAGGAGATCGAGGAGTCGCCCCTCGACCCGACGTGGCAGGTGCAGGTCGAGGCCCACAGCATCGTCGTCCTCCGGTGCCCGCGGGTGCCGGCGGCGCCGCCCGTCGCGGGCGTGACGGAGGGGGCCACGGCGTGACGGACGCGGCAGCCCGTCCCGGCATCCCGGTCTCGACGCACCGGCTCCAGCTCGAGCCCGGCTTCACCTTCGGGGACGCGCTGGCCCAGGTGGACCACCTCGCCGCCCTCGGCGTCTCGCACCTCTACCTGTCTCCCGTCCTGCAGGCCACGAGCGGGTCGATGCATGGGTACGACGTCGTCGACCACCGCCACGTCGCGGAGGGTCTCGGTGGCGACGCCGGCTTCGAGCGGCTGTGCGCAGCAGCGCACGAGGCGGGCCTCGGGGTCGTCGTCGACGTCGTCCCGAACCACATGACGACGCCGACGCCCCTGTCGCTCAACCGGCCCCTGTGGGACGTGCTGCGCGAGGGCCGCACCTCGGCGTACGCGTCCTGGTTCGACGTCGACTGGGACGCCCAGGACGGGCGGATCCTGCTGCCCGTGCTCGGCTCGCGGCTCGAGGAGGCGCTCGCGGCCGGGGAGCTGTCGCTGGGGGAGCACGAGGGCGAGCCGGTGGTCCGCTACTACGACCACGTGTTCCCGCTCGCGCCCGGTACGGACCCGTCGGCCCCGCTCGCCGACGTGCTGGAGGCCCAGCACTACCGGCTGGCGTTCTGGCAGGTCGGCGACGCCGAGCTGAACTACCGCCGCTTCTTCGACGTCACGTCGCTCATCGCCGTGCGCGTCGAGGACGCCGAGGTCTTCGACGCCACGCACGAGCGGCTCCTCGCGGCGGTGCGCTCCGGCGCGGTCGCCGGGCTTCGCATCGACCACCCGGACGGCCTGGCGGACCCCGAGGGGTACCTCGAACGGCTCGCCGAGGCCACCGGGGACGTCTGGGTCGTGGTGGAGAAGATCCTCGAGGGCGACGAGCAGCTGCCGGCGTCCTGGCGCACCGCGGGAACCACCGGCTACGACGCGCTGCTGCGCGTCGGGGGCCTGTTCGTCGACCCCGCAGGTGCCGCGCCGCTCGACGAGCTCTCGGCCGAGCTGGTCGGGGAGCGTCAGGACCTCGGAGCCATCGTCGCGACGTCGAAACGGTGGGTCGTCGAGGTCATGCTCGTCGCGGAGGTCGAGCGGCTGCTGCGGCTCGTGGCGCGGGCCCGGCCCGACCTCGACACCGACGAGGCGCGCCGGGTCCTCGAGACGATGCTCGTGGGCATGGACCGCTACCGCGTCTACCGCCGGCCCGGTACCGAGCCGCAGGAGCGGCACGCGGTGGCGCTCGAGTCCGCCGTGGCGCGCGGCCGGGAGTCGCTGCACGGCCCGGACCTCGACGCCCGCACGGTCGGGGCGCTCCTCGACCTCGCGCTCGGACGGGCCGAGCGGACGGATGCCGCCGCCGCCGACGAGTTCCTCGTCCGGTTCCAGCAGACGTGCGGACCCGTCATGGCCAAGGCCATCGAGGACACCGCGTACTACCGGTTCGTCCGGCTCGTGGGCCTCAACGAGGTCGGTGGCGACCCGGAGCGGGTCGGTGTCCCGGCAGCCGAGTTCCACCGGTTCGCGACGACGCTCGCCGAGCACTGGCCGGCGACGATGACGACCCTCTCGACCCACGACACCAAGCGAGCCGAGGACGTGCGGGCCCGGCTCTTCGTCCTGGCGGAGCGTCCCGAGGCGTGGGCGGCGTGGGTGCGCACCGCCCGCGGGCTGGCCGACCCCTTCCGGGATGACGCGCTCGACGCACTCACCGAGTACTTCCTCTGGCAGACGCTCGTGGGTGCCTGGCCGATCAGCGACGAGCGACTCAACGCCTACGCCCTCAAGGCGATCCGCGAGTCCAAGCTCTACACCCGATGGACCTCGCCGAACGAGGGGTACGAGGCCGCGGTCCATCGCTTCGTCTCCGGTGTGCTCGCGTCGGAGGACGTGCGGACGCACGTCGAGGCGTGGCTGACCGGCACGGCCACGGAGATCCGGGCCAACACCCTCGGGCAGAAGCTCGTCCAGCTGACGATGCCCGGCGTGCCGGACGTCTACCAGGGCACCGACCTCGTCGACCTGTCGCTCGTCGACCCGGACAACCGGCGTCTCGTCGACTACGCCGAGCGCCGCGACCGCCTTACCCGGCTGGACGCCGGTGCCGCCCCACAGGACCTCTCCGACGAGAAGCTCCTGCTCACCACGGCGGCCCTGCGCACCCGGCGGGCTGCCCCGGACGCCTTCGTCGGGCCGTCTGCGACGTACGCCGAGGTCGACTCCTCCTCGGCGCACCTCGTCGGGTTCGTGCGCGGGAACGACGACGGGCCACGCGTCGTGACGCTGGTCACGCGACTCGCCGGCCGGCTCGCCGACGCCGGGGGCTGGGGCGACGCGACGGTAGAGCTGCCGGCCGGAAGGTGGCGGGATGCCGTGTCGGGGCGCGCGACCGACGGCGGACGGGTACGGGTGGCGCAGGTGCTGCCCGACGAGCATCTGCCCGTCGCGCTCCTCGTCCACGAGGCGTGAGGCCGGCCCGGGCGCACCTCTGACCGGACCACCGACCACAGGGAACGCGATGAGTGAGAACGAGATCCACGTCTGGGCGCCGTACGCCACGACGGTGGAGGTGAGGGTCGCGGCCGCGGCGCACGGCACGGAACCGGAGCGCCGGTCCATGCAGCAGGCCGGGGACGGGTGGTGGTCATGGACGCCCACCGATGACCTCGCGAAGGCGGGTGTCCTCGACTACGCGTTCAGCCTGGACGGCGGCGACCCGCGCCCCGACCCGCGCAGCGCCTGGCAGCCGTACGGGGTGCACGGGCCCAGCCGCACGTTCGACGTCGCGGCCCACCGGTGGCAGGACGCGGGCTGGCGCGGCCCCCGCGAGGGTCGGGGCGTGGCCGGCGGCGTCGTCTACGAGCTGCACGTCGGCACGTTCACACCCGAGGGGACGCTCGATGCCGCGACCGGGCACCTCGACCACCTCGTCGAGCTCGGCATCGACGTCGTCGAGGTCATGCCCGTCGCGGCCTTCGGTGGGACCCACGGTTGGGGATATGACGGCGTCCAGCCGTACGCCGTCCAGGACGCCTACGGCGGGCCTGCGGCCTTCCAGCGCTTCGTCGACGCCTGCCACGGTCGCGGGCTGGGCGTCTGCCTCGACGTCGTCTACAACCACCTCGGCCCCACCGGCAACTACCTCGCGGAGTTCGGGCCGTACTTCACCGACGCGCACACGACGCCGTGGGGTCCGGCCGTCAACCTCGACGGTGACGGCTCGCAGCAGGTGCGGCGGTGGGTCGTCGACAACGCGCTGCGGTGGTTCCGCGACTTCCACGTCGACGCGTTGCGACTCGACGCCGTCCACGAGCTGCGTGACTCCTCCCATCGTCACGTCCTCGCGCAGCTGTCCGACGAGACCGCTTCTCTGGCAGCCCAGCTCGGCCGCTCGCTCGACCTCGTGGCGGAGAGCGACCTCAACGACCCGGTCATGGTGACGCCGACCGCGGAGGGCGGCCGGGGCATGACGGTGCAGTGGGACGACGACGTGCACCACGCCCTGCACGTGGCGCTCACCGGCGAGACCCAGGGCTACTACGCCGACTTCGCCGGCGGCACCGCCGCGTGGCCCGACGGGGGCGTGCTGTCGGTCCTGGCCAAGGTGCTCACCCAGGCCTTCCTGCACGACGGCCGCTACTCGACCTTCCGCGACGCGACCTGGGGTCGGCCGGTCGACCCCGCCACGACGTCCGGGCACCGCTTCGTCGCCTACCTGCAGACCCACGACCAGGTCGGCAACCGCGCGGTCGGCGACCGCATCGGGGCCACCGTGACGCCGGGGCAGCAGGCCATCGGCGCGGCGCTCTACCTCCTGTCGCCCTACACGGCGATGGTCTTCATGGGCGAGGAGTGGCGCGCGGGAACGCCCTTCGCGTTCTTCACCTCCTTCGAGGAGGACTGGCTCGCCGAGGCCGTGCGCACCGGGCGCCGGGGCGAGTTCGCGGCGCACGGGTGGGACGAGGCGGACGTCCCCGACCCGCAGGACCCGGCCACCCGCGAGTCGAGCGTGCTGCGGTGGTCGGAGGTCGACGCACCGGGCCACGTCGAGACGCTCGCGTTCTACCGGCGGCTCCTCGAGGTTCGCCGCACCGAACCCGACATCGCCTCCGGTGACCTGCGGGACACGAGCGCCCGCTTCGACGAGGACGCCTCGTGGTTCGTCCTGTCACGCGGGCGGCTGCGCGTCGTGGCCAACCTGTCCGAGCAGTCCCAGGTCGTGCCCGTCGCGGACGACCTCGACGAGGTGCTGGCCTCGTGGGGCCGGCACCCCGAGAAGGCCCCCGGCGGCCTGCGCCTCGAGGGCCACGACGTCGCCGTCGTCCGCGCGGTGTGACGCGGGTGCGCCCTCAGTAGTCCTTGACGCGGACCATACCCTCCTGGGCGGTCGTCGCGACGAGGGTGCCGTCCCGGGTAAAGATCTGTCCGATCGACAGGCCGCGACCGCTCGTGGCCGACGGGGCCGCCTGCGCGTAGAGCAGCCACTCGTCGGCTCGCGCGTCGCGATGGAACCACATCGAGTGGTCGAGGCTCGCGACGCGCAGCCGACGGTCGGTCCACACGAGGCCATGGCGTCGCAGCACGGGCTCGAGCAGCGAGTAGTCGCTGGAGTAGGCCAGCACCGCGGCGTGCAGCAACGGGTCGTCCGGGAGCCGGTCGACGGCCCGCATCCACACGTGGTTGCTCGCGACCTGCTCGGGCCCCGGGTCGAGGAACATGTTGCTCTCGACGGGCCGCAGCTCGATGGGGCGGGACTCCGCGAGGTGCCGGGCGCCGGGGTGGTCGATGCCGCGGAACGCCTCGGCCAGCGAGGTCAGGCCCTCGGGGCCGGCCACCGCGGGCATCGGCTCCTGGTGGTCGAGGCCGCCGGCCCGCTCCTGGAACGAGCACACCATCGACATGATCGGCGCGCCCTTCTGCACGGCGTGGACCCGCCGCGTCGAGAAGGACCGGCCGTCGCGCATCTCCTCGACGGCGAACCGGATCGGCAGGGTGTCGTCGCCCGGACGCATGAAGTAGCCGTGCAGCGAGTGGATCGGGCGCGGGCCGTCGCCGTCGATCTCACGGACCGTCGTGCCGGCCGCCATGACGCACTGCGCGAGCACCTGGCCGCCGAAGACCCGGCCGTGCGGCATCTTCTGACTGCGCCCCTCGAAGACGCGCGCCGACGTCGCCCCGATCGACTCCGCGGCGTCGCGGCCGAGCACGTCGGTGACGGCGATCTGGGCCGTGCCGACGTCCTTGAGGGTCAGGACATCGATGAGGTCCTCGATCGGGGGGAGCACGGTGATCTCGTCGGTCACGCCCCGACCCTACCCCTGTCTCTTATACACATCTCCGAGCCCACGAGACGCGTAGTAATCGGGGGGGGGGGGGGCGGGGGGGGGGAGGGGGGGGGGGGGGGGGGGGGGGGGGG
>NZ_JBNDHY010000051.1:0-28825 GCF_056755315.1 Monashia sp. HAY1-2A | reverse complement strand
TCCGTCGTCGGCAGCGTCAGATGTGTATAAGAGACAGATCTGACGCCGGTCACCAGGCGTGCGCGACGTCGACGACGAGGCGCCGTCCGCCGTCGGCATCGGTCAGGACGAAGGCCCGCATGGGCAGGCGAGCCCGGACGCCGAGGCCGTAGTCGGTGTACCCCTCGAAGCTGCCGACGTCCTTCAGCTGGCGGAAGGTTCGCCAGCCGGTGAAGGTGCGGGTGCTCGTGCCGAGGGTGGAGGGCGCATCGACGGTGACCTGCAGCCTCGCGCCGCCCGCGACCGGGACGGGCAGCCCGCTGCCGGGGCCGGTGACGGACTCGACGTAGCGGACGTTGTAGCCGACGCGGCCCCTGCCGGGTGCGAGGTCGAGCACGAGCCGGTCGTAGCAGCTGTGCTGGCCGGCCCGGGCGCCGGTGACGCGTCCGGACCACATTGCGGTGGGACTGGTGCTCTTGGCGAGCGAGCCCCAGGTGATGCCGCAGTACGGCGCGGCCGAGGCGTCGGGAGACGCGGTGGCCACGCTCGTGGTGGCGGCCGCCAGGACGGCGGCTGCGGCGGCGACGGCGAGACGACGACGTGGTGTCGCGAACATGTGAGCCCCCTTGGTGCTGGGGGCCGGGCTCCGTGCCCGGTCCCACCTGTGAGACGGGTGACGGGCCCTGTCGGTTGACGCGGAGCGGAGGCGAAGGTCGCCTCCGCCGCCCGGCCCGCGACGGCGCTGGGCACGGTGCCGAGGACGCCGGATAGGTTGTCCGACATGACGGGCGACACGACGCCGCAGCCACCGGACGGGCCGGATGGTCCGGGCGGGTCGGACCGGCGGACCGGACCCACCGGACCCACCGGACCCACCGGACCCGGCACGCTGCGGGTCCGGCTCGACCTCGCCTACGACGGCACCGGCTTCTCCGGGTGGGCGGCGCAGCCGGGCCGGCGCACCGTCGAGGGCGTGCTCGCGGACGGCCTCGCGACGGTGCTGCGCCCGGCGGAGCCGCTGCGGCTCACGGTCGCCGGCCGCACCGACGCGGGGGTGCACGCCCGCGGGCAGGTCGCGCACGTCGACGTCGACCCGCACTCGTGGTCCGCCGTGCCCGGGCGCTCGGACCGCGACCCGGCAGACGCGCTCGTGCGGCGGCTGGCCGGCGTGCTGCCCCCCGACGTCGTCGTGCACCGCGCCGCGCCCGCCGCGCCCGGGTTCGACGCCCGGTTCGCCGCGCTCGAGCGACGGTACGTCTACCGCCTCGCCGACCCCCAGGCGCGGCACGACCCGTTGCGCCGCCTCGACACCGTCGCGTGGCGCCGGCCGCTCGATGCCGACGCCATGGACGCCGCCTCGGGGGCCCTCGTGGGGCTGCGTGACTTCGCCGCGTTCTGCCGGCAGCGGGACGGGGCGACGACGGTGCGCACCCTGCTCGAGCTCTCGTGGCGTCGCCTCGACGACGGCGTGCTCGCCGCGACGGTGCGCGCCGACGCCTTCTGCCACTCGATGGTCCGCTCGCTGGTCGGCGCCGTGGTGGCCGTGGGGGAGGGGAGGCGCCCCGTCGGGTGGCCGGCGGCCTTGCTCGCGCGGGGCGGACGGGCCGGTGAGGTGCACGTCATGCCCCCGCACGGACTGAGCCTCGAGGAGGTGCGCTACCCCGCGGACGCCGGGCTCGCGGCCCGCGTGGAGCAGTCGCGAGCGCGCCGTGACGGGCCGGCCGGGCACGACGGCTGAGCGCCGTCGTCCCGTCGGGGTGCCGTCCGCGCCCTGAAGGCGGCAGGGCGCTGCACCTGGCGCTGTGGTTGGATCTTCGGCATGGTCGCCCGCCCCTCCCGCGTCGCGTCGGTCATCTGCCTGACGGTCGTGCTCGTCCTGGCCGGCTGCTCCACGCACTCCGACGGACAGGACGGGGCGTCCGGGACGCGCACCGGGGCGACGTCATCGGCCTCGAGCCCGGCAGCGACGTCGTCGGGCGCGGGGGGTGAGTCGGCGGAGGGTGACGCCGTCCGAAGCCGCTCGGCGACCTTCACGGCCGTGCCCCCGGAGGGCTGGGCGGAGGCGACCGACCGCGCCGACGAGGTGGCGGACATCGACCTCGTGCTGCTGTCCTCGAGGAAGGTCGGCAGCTTCGCCAACAACCTCGTCGTGCTCAGCAGTCCCGGCGACGGCCGGACCCTGCGCGACGAGCTGGACAAGGGCCGCGCGCAGGTCGAGGCGGCCGGACGCACGGTGTCGTCGGCCCCCGACAAGTCCGTGGCGGGGGCGACCGCCACCGGGTTCACCACCTCGTTCGAGCAGCAGGGGATCAAGGTCGTCGCCCGGTCCTACGGCCTCGTCCACCAGGGCCGCGTCTTCCTGTTCACGCTGTCCTCCTCGCAGGAGGACGCCGACCACGCCATGACCGAGCTCGACGAGATCCTCTCGTCGTGGTCGTGGTCCTGACCGCGGGACGGCAGGCCGTGAACCGGCTCGGCTCGGCCCTCCCCACGGTGGCGCTCGTGCTCGGGCCGGTGCTGCTCGGCGGGTGCAGCGAGGACCCGCCGCCGGCGCCGCCGGCTCCCACCGACACCGGCATCGTGCTGCTGCCGTCCTCGACGGCGCCGACCACGGACAGCTCGGGGCACCTCATCGAGCCCCTGCCCACCCAGCTGCCACCCGCCGCCCTCAGCGACGACCGCGTCCGTGGCCTGGAGTACAGCTACCCCGTCCCCGCCGGGTGGTCCTCAGCCGAGCGTGACCTCGACCCGCCGCCGGACACCCTCGTGCAGCCGCAGGACTCCGACGTTCCCGGGTTCATCGCGGTGGAGCGGCCGTTCGACGTGGGGTCCTCTAGCCTCCCGGACGTCGTCGACACCCTGCGCTCGGGCTTCGAGGAGAAGGGCTTCCGCCCGAAGGCCGCGCCGGAGCGGCGGGTGGCCGGCTACTCGGCGCAGGGCATCGTCGTCGACCAGTCCGAGGACGTGCGCCACGTCTACTACATCGTGGTCTTCACGCAGAAGGCGTACGCGATCCGGCTGACCTACGACCCCGGCGACCCGACCGCGCTGGCGGCGTACGAGGCCGTGCTCGACGGGTGGTCGTGGGGCTGAGTGCTCCCGCCCGCCCGCCGGCTCGTCGGCCCTCCGGCCGGTCGGGGATATCGGCGTGACGGCACCCGGCCCGATGCGTCAGGCTTGACCCTCGTGGGTCACGTCGACGTCAACTCGGTCTCCTTCAGCCTGCCCGACGGCAGGCCGCTCCTCGGCGACGTCTCGCTGCGCGTGGGGGAGGGCGCCAAGGTGGCCCTCGTCGGCCCCAACGGCGCCGGGAAGACGACGCTGACCCGCATCATCGCCGGTGACCTCGCCGCCCACGACGGGGCGGTGACCCGCTCCGGTGGCCTCGGCGTCATGCGGCAGTTCGTCGGGTCCGTCCGCGACGACTCGACGGTGCGTGACCTGCTCGTGTCCGTGGCGCCCGACCGGATCCGCACGGCCGCGCGCGAGGTGGACCGCACCGAGCTGCTCATGATGGAGCGCGACTCCGAGGACGACCAGATGGCCTACGCCCATGCCCTCGTCGAGTGGGGTGAGGCGGGCGGCTACGAGCAGGAGACGCTCTGGGACCAGTGCACGACGGCGGCGCTCGGCGTCCCGTACGAGAAGGCGCAGTGGCGAGCCGTCAACACGCTGTCCGGCGGTGAGCAGAAGCGTCTCGTCCTCGAGGCGCTGCTCCGGGGGCCCGAGGAGGTGCTCCTGCTCGACGAGCCGGACAACTACCTCGACGTCCCGGGCAAGCGCTGGCTCGAGGAGGCGCTCGTGGCCTCGCCGAAGACGGTCCTGTTCATCAGCCACGACCGCGAGCTGCTCGACCGGGTCGCCACCCGCATCGCCACCCTCCAGCCGGGTGCTGCCGGTGCGACGCTCTGGGTGCACCCCGGGCGCTTCTCGACGTACGCGCAGGCCCGCGAGGACCGCAACGCCCGCCTCGAGGAGCTGCGTCGCCGCTGGGACGAGGAGCACGCCAAGCTCAAGGCGCTCGTGCTCATGTACAAGACGAAGGCGGCCTACAACGACGGTCTCGCCTCGCGCTACCAGGCGGCACAGACCCGGCTGGCCAAGTTCGAGGACGCCGGGCCGCCCGAGGCGACGCCGATGACCCAGCACGTGCGGATGCGGCTCGCCGGCGGACGGACGGCGAAGCGGGCCGTCGTCGCCCAGGCCCTCGAGCTGACCGGGCTCATGAAGCCGTTCGACCTCGAGGTCTGGTACGGCGAACGGGTCGCGATCCTCGGCAGCAACGGCTCGGGCAAGTCCCACTTCCTGCGCCTGCTCGCCTCGGGTGGCACCGACCCCGAGCGTGAGCACCGGCCGGTCGGCGACATCCGGCCCGACCCGGTCGCCCACCAGGGCCTCGTCCGGCTCGGGTCCCGGGTGCGGCCCGGCTGGTTCGCCCAGACCCACCAGCACCCGACGCTCGTGGGCCGCACCCTGCTCGAGATCCTGCACCGCGGCGACGAGCACCGGCCGGGCAAGCCGCGGGAGGAGGCCGCCCGCGCGCTCGACCGCTACAACCTGGCGCGCAGTGGCGAGCAGCGGTTCGAGTCGCTGTCCGGCGGGCAGCAGGCACGGTTCCAGATCCTGCTGCTCGAGTTGTCGGGCGCGACCCTGCTGCTGCTCGACGAGCCCACGGACAACCTCGACCTCCAGTCCGCCGAGGCGCTCGAGGAGGGCCTCGACCGGTTCGAGGGGACCGTCGTCGCGGTGACCCACGACCGGTGGTTCGCCCGCGGCTTCGACCGGTTTCTCGTCTTCGGCCAGGACGGACGGGTGTACGAGTCGGACGAGCCGGTGTGGGACGAGGGCCGGGTCGTCCGTCCCCGTTGAGGGCCCGGCCACGGGTGCCGGCGCGGTGACGGGTGGCGGCGCGGTGACGGACCGCGGCGCCGACCGGTAGCGTCGGTCCATGGCCGACTCCCCGCTGGTGTCCCTGCTTGAGGTCCCCGTCGTCGGTGCCCCGATGGCGGGCGGTCCCTCGACGCCCGAGCTCGCGGCGGCGGTCGGCGACGCCGGTGGGCTGGGCTTCCTCGCGGGCGGGTACCTGACGACCGAGCAGCTCGCGCGACAGGTCGCCGACGTCTGGGACGCGACCGACCGGCCGTTCGGGGTCAACCTGTTCGTGCCCGCGTCGGCCAACACCTACCCGACGCGGGCGGGGCTCGCCGGCGCCCGGCGCGTGGCGGCGGTGGCGGCCTACCGCGAGCGGCTGCTGCCCGAGGCGCAGCGCCTGGGCGTCGAGCTGCCGCAACCGGACCCCGGCGACACGGACGACTGGGACCGCAAGGTCGACCTGCTGGTCCGCGAGCGGGTCCCGGTCGTGTCGTTCACCTTCGGGCTGCCGGACGCCGGGGTCCTCGGCGCGCTGCGTCGAGGCGGGTCGCTGACCCTCGCGACCGTCACGGACGCGTCCGAGGCGAAGGCGGCGCTCGACGCCGGGGTCGACGGTCTCGTCGTGCAGGGTCACGAGGGCGGCGGACACCGCGGCACGCTCGACCCGGAGGCCCGCCCCGACGCGTCCGACCTCGTCGACCTCGTGGCCGAGGTCGCCCGTCTGGCCGACGTGCCGGTCGTCGCGGCCGGTGGCGTGAGCGACGCCGACCGCGTCGCCGCGCTGCTCGGGGCCGGTGCCGCGGCGGTCCAGGTCGGCACGGTGCTGCTCCTGACGCCGGAGGCGGGGACGGGACTGGCCTACCGGCGTGCGCTCGCCGACCCGGCCTTCACGACGACGTGCGTGACGCGCGCCTTCTCCGGGCGGCTGGCCCGCTCGCTGGAGTCCGACTTCGTCCGGCGGCACTCGGAGGCGGCGCCGGCCGCCTACCCCGAGGTCCACCACGTCACGGTGCCGCTGCGTCGCGCGTCCGCCGCGGCCGACCGCGCGGACCACCTCGCCCTCTGGGCGGGAACCGGCTGGCGGGCCGCGCGTCCCGTGCCGTCGGCCACGGTGGTCGCAGGCCTCCTGCCACGCTGACCCGACCCGCCGTCGCGCCGGACCGATGGCACGGCGTGCACCCCCGAGGCCGGAGGGAGCGTCGCCGTGCGGTCCGCGGCACCGCCTACGGTGGGCCCATGGCATCAGCGGAAGGAAACCTCCAGTGGGTCCCGGCCGGTGAGCGGCCCGATCTGCTCGCGCCGCCCGTCGCCGCAGCGATCCCCCTCGTCCCCGGGGCGCGGGTCGCGCCCATCGACGCCGCGCTCGCCGACACGGCCGCGTTCTGCGCGGCCTACGACGTCGCGCCGGAGGCGTCGGCCAACTGCGTCGTCGTCGAGGCGCGTCGCGGCGAGGTCACGACGCTCGCGGCGGTCATGGTGCTCGCCACCGACCGGGCCGACATCAACCGGGTGGTGCGCAGGCACCTCGGGGCGCGCAAGATCTCCTTCGCCGACCAGGCCCTGGCCGAGTCGCTGACCGGCATGCAGCAGGGCGGCATCACGCCCGTCGGGCTGCCGGACGGCTGGCCGGTGCTCGTGGACGCGAACGTCGTCGCGGCCGGACCGGTCGTCATCGGCGCCGGGTTGCGGGGGGCCAAGCTGCTCCTCGACGGGGCGAGCCTGGCCGGGCTGCCCGGTGCGGACGTCGTCGAACTGGCCCTGCCCGCCTCGCCGGGCCCGGACCCCAGGGGCTGAGGTGCGAGGGGCGGCTCAGCCGGCGGCGTCCCAGAGAAGGCGCGAGCGCTCGGCAGCGGTGGTCCCGCCCCAGATGCCGTAGGGCTCGGGCACCCGCATCGCGTGCTCGAGGCACTGGCGTACGACGGGGCACGAGGCGCAGACGCCCTTGGCCGAATCGGTGCGCTCGCGCCGGGCGACCTGCCCGAGGTCGGGGTCGTCGGCGAAGAACTGCTCGACGTCGGCACCGCGGCACAGGCCCTGTTCCTGCCACTCGTAGGACTCGTGCACGGGGCGGGGAAGTCGCGTCACGTTCATGGGGTCGTTCCTTCCTTCGGGTCGCGGCCGGACGGCGGCGGGATCGTGCAGGCCAAACTTATGCACAATTCGCGCAGTTGCACAAGATCTGTCGATGCCTCTATCGTGAGGTCGTCGCACCGGCCGTGTCGCCGGGCGGCGGGAGCTGGCGGCGGTGAGCGCGGGAGGGCCGGGCTGTTCGGTGAGGCACACATGAGCGACGACGTGACGGCACACGACGGGACCACCCGGGACGGGGGGTCCGACGTCGGCATGCCGGCTCGGCACCTGCCCGAGCTCAGCTGGTCGGTGGGCGCGGTCGCGGAGCGCCTCGGGGTGTCCGCGTCGACGTTGCGCTCGTGGGAGCGGCGGTACGGGCTCGGGCCGACCCACCGGACGCACGGCAACCACCGGCGCTACGGACCCGCCGACGTCCAGCGGGTGCAGCTCATGGCGCGACTCACCGGTCACGGGGTCCCCGCGCACGCGGCCGCGGAGTCGGTGTCCGGCCTGACCGACGCCGGCGTCGCCGCACGGCTCGCGAGCTCCGGCGGCGAGTGGGTGGGCTCGGCCCCGGTGCTCGACCATCCCGCCGGGGGCCGCCGCGCCGCCGCGCCGCAGGACGACGTGCCCGAGCCGTCGTTCTCGCCCCAGGTCCTCGTCGACGGCATCGTGTCGGCCGCCATGGGGTTCGACGCGAGCTCCCTCGTCGCCTACTACCGGCAGGCCTTGCGGCAGCTCGACTTCCGGGAGGCCTGGGGATCGGTCTTCGCGCCGGCCCTGCGCCTCGTCGGCGAGCGCTGGGGTGACGGGTCGCTCGGCGTGCAGGGGGAGCACCTGGCCAGCGAGCTCCTCCAGGCTGAGCTGCGCTCGGTCGTCCGAGCCAACCGGCAGCGCGTGTCCGGGGCGCCGGTCCTGCTCGGCAGCGCCGACGACGAGCACCACCACCTGCCGGTCGTCGCGGTCGAGGCGGAGCTCGCCCGGTGCGGGGCCAGGAGCGTCTTCCTCGGGGCGCGCGTCCCCGCCCGGTCGATGGTCGACGCCGTCGTGCAGGCTCGGGCTCGCGTCGTGTTCCTCTGGGCCTCGCTCGATCGACATACCGACGAGCCGTTCTGGACGCTGCTGTCCGACGCGGGACACCCCGTCGTCGTCGTGCTCGGTGGGCCCGGCTGGCCGGAGCCGACGCCCGATCCGGCCCCCGGCATCGAGGTCGTGCACGTGGACGACCTCGGCGCGGCGGTCGACCGCCTCCTCCTGGCGAACGGACGCGACACCTTCGCCTGAGCGCCGCAAGAATCTGGCGCAGATTGCAAAAAGTTGCAGCGAACCTCTGGCGCGGGGGACGAACCGGACGCTACGTTGCCGGATGGCCGGCGACGGGACCCTCCACGAACGCGTGGGACCCGCCGGCCCTTCCCCTGCACGAAGGAGTGCACATGCGCCGTAGGCCGGCCCTGACCGCCGCCAGCGTCTCCGCCCTCGTCCTGGCCGGGGCCGTCGTGCCGCTCGCCGGGCCCTCGACCGCTCGCGCCGCCGAGCGCACTGCCACCCTCGTCGGGTCGCTCCAGAGCGAGCTCGGCTGCCCGGGCGACTGGCAGCCGGACTGCGGGGCCACCGACCTCGTCCGCCAGGCTGGGACGAGCACGTACTCCGCCGAGTTCGACGTGCCCACAGGCTCCTACGAGCTCAAGGTCGCGATCGACCACGCCTGGGACGAGAGCTACGGCAAGGACGGCGGCGGCTCGAACATCCCCCTCGTCCTCGCGGGCCCCGAGCGCCTGCGCATCACCTACGACGACGCGTCGCATGCTGTCGGCATCGCCCCGACCGACCTGCCCGGGGCCGCCACCGAGGCGGACGCGCAGCTCGCCGGCCAGTCGCTGCGCACCGGCTCGACGCGGGAGCGGTTCTACTTCGTCATGGCCGACCGGTTCGCCGACGGCGACGCCACCAACGACCGCGGTGGCCTGACCGGCGACCGGCTCGTCACCGGCTACGACCCGACGAACATGGGCTTCTACCACGGTGGCGACCTCAAGGGCGTCATCGGCAAGCTCGACTACATCAAGGGCCTGGGCACGACGGCGATCTGGCTGACCCCGTCGTTCAAGAACCGCCCCGTCCAGGGCTCCGGGTCGGACGCGAGCGCCGGCTACCACGGCTACTGGGTCACCGACTTCACCCAGATCGACCCGCACCTCGGCACCAACGCCGACATGAAGGACCTCATCGCCGCGGCGCACGCCAAGGGCATGAAGGTCTACTTCGACATCATCACGAACCACACCGCCGACGTCATCTCCTACGAGGGAGGCAAGTACACCTACGTCCCCAAGGCCGACAAGCCCTACCGGGATGCCCAGGGCAATGCCTTCGACGACGCCGACTACGCCGGCAAGGACACGTTCCCGGCGATGGACCCGGCGACCTCGTTCCCGTACGTGCCGGTCGTCGCCGACGCCGACAAGGACGTCAAGGTGCCGGCGTGGCTCAACGACGTGACGCTCTACCACAACCGCGGCGACTCGACGTATGCCGGCGAGTCCGCCACGTACGGCGACTTCTCCGGTCTCGACGACCTGTTCACCGAGAACCACGAGGTCGTCAGGGGCATGGAGGACATCTACAAGACGTGGGTCGACTTCGGCGTCGACGGCTTCCGCATCGACACCGCCAAGCACGTCAACCTGCAGTTCTGGCAGCAGTTCTCGCCCGCGATCCTCGACCACGCGAAGCAGAACGGCAAGAACTTCTTCATGTTCGGCGAGGTGTACGACGCAAACCCCTCGTACACCAGCCGGTTCACGACCAAGGGCAGGCTCCCCGCGACCCTCGACTTCGGCTTCCAGGGCGCGGCCCTCGGGTTCGCCCAGAGCAAGGCGACCACCGGCATCCGCGACCTCTTCGCCGGTGACGACTGGTACACCGACACCGACTCCAACGCCTACGAGCTGCCGACCTTCCTCGGCAACCACGACATGGGCCGCGTCGGCGCCATGCTCCAGGCCGCCGGCTACTCCGGCCAGGAGCTGCTCGACCGCGACCGGCTCGCCACCTCGCTGATGTTCCTGACCCGCGGCCAGCCGGTCGTCTACTACGGCGACGAGCAGGGCTTCACCGGCCCGACCTCCGGCTTCGACGACAAGCGCGCGCGCCAGGACATGTTCCCGACGCAGACTGCCGACTACGCCGACGACACCATCGTCGGCAGCACCGAGAAGGCCGGCACCGGTGCGCACTACGACACGGGCGCCCCGCTCTACCGCAGCATCGCCGCGCTCTCCGCGCTGCGCCAGGCCAACCCGGCGCTCGCCGACGGCGCGCAGGTGCACCGCTACGCGAGCGACAGCGCCGGCATCTACGCGGTCAGCCGCATCGACAAGGCGGCCAAGCGCGAGTACCTCGTCGTGGCCAACAACGCCACGTCGACGAAGCAGGCGACCTTCCAGACCTACTCGGCACGCTCGAGGTTCAGCCCGATGCTCGGTGGGCCCGGCGACGTCCGTGCCGACGCGTCGGGGCGCGTGACCGTCAGCGTCCCGCCGCTGTCGGTCAAGGTCTTCCGCGCCGACTCGACGATGGAGGTCTCGCGCACGGCCCCGCCGGTGTACCCGCTGTCCCCGAGCGCCGGTGGCGTCGTCGGCGGCCGTGCCGAGATCTCGGCGGCGGTCCCCGGCGACACCTTCGCCGACGTCACCTTCCTCGCGCGTCCGGCCGGCACGTCCGAGTGGTCCACGATCGGCACCGACGACAACGCCCCGTACCGGGTCTTCCACGACGTCACCGGCTACGCCAAGGGCACGCTCATGGAGTACCGCGTGCTCGCCCGCGACCTCGCCGGGCACGTGTCGGCGACCTCGACGTACGGCGTCGTCGGCGACCCCGCCCCGGCGGGCGGCAGCGGCGGTGGCGGCGGCGTCGGACCGGTCACGCAGCCCGGCAACGTCAGCGTCCCCGGCAGCGACAACAGCGAGATGGGCTGCTCGGGTGACTGGCAGCCCGACTGCGCGCAGGCCCAGCTGGCGCTCGACCCCAAGGACGACATCTGGAAGGGCTCGTACACGGGCCTGCCCGCCGGCGACTACGAGTACAAGGCCGCCATCGACAAGAAGTGGGACGAGAACTACGGGGCGGGAGCCCTCAAGGGTGGCTCGAACATCCCGCTGACGGTCCCGGCCGGCGGGTCGGTCAGCTTCTACTACGACCACCGCACCCACTGGGTGACCAGCGACGCGCAGGGGCCGATCATCACCGCGCCCGGCTCGTTCCAGAGCGAGCTCGGCTGCCCCGGCGACTGGTCGCCGGACTGCATGCGCTCGTGGCTGCAGGACCCCGACGGTGACGGCACGTACACCTTCAGCACCGATGCCATCCCGGCCGGCAGCTACGAGCTCAAGGTCGCGCACGGCCTGACGTGGGACGAGAACTACGGAGCCGGTGGCGCGCCCGGCGGCACGAACATGGCGTTCACGGTGCCCTCCGACGGCGTCGTCACGACGATCAGCTACGTCCTCGCGACGCACCAGATCTCGGTCAAGACCTCGCGGGCCGGCGCCGCGCCCGACCTGACCAAGGCCAAGGCGTTCGTCGTCGGCCCCGACCTCGTCGCCTGGCCAGCCGCGGGCCTGCCGGCCGGCACCGACCCGGCGACGCTGGCCTGGCGCCTGCACTGGTCGGCGACCGGTGGCCTCGCGGTCGACGCCGAGGCCGTGACCGGTGGCTCGGTCGCGACCCTGACGCGTGACCCCGCGGGCCTGCCGGCCTCGCTCGTCGCGGCCCACCCCGAGCTCAAGGGCTACGTGGCGCTGCGCACCGACCAGGCGACGGCACGGCAGATGGGCGACATCCTCCGCGGCCAGGTGGCCGTGGCGATGTACGACTCGTCGGGCGCGCTGCTCGACGCCACGGGTGCCCAGACGGCGATCGCCCTCGACGCGCTCTACGCTACGGCGGCGAGCCGGGGCGCCTACGGAGTCAGCGTCTCCGGTGGCCGCGTGGGCTTCCGCGTCTGGGCCCCGACGGCCCGACAGGTGACCCTGCTGACCTGGGCTGCGGGCTCGGCCGACCAGCCGGTCGCGACGGCGCACCGGACCGCCATGACGCGCTCGACGGACGGCTCGTGGTCCACCTCGCTCGGCAGCGCGGGTCGCAACGCCCGGTACCTCTACGAGGTGAAGGTGTGGGCGCCGAGCACGCAGAAGGTCGAGACGAACGTCGTCACCGACCCGGCGTCGGTGGCGCTGACGCCGAACTCGACCCGCTCGGTGGCCGTCGACCTCGCGGACCCGGCGTTCATGCCGTCGGCGTGGCGCACGACCCCCTCGCCGCGCCTGACCAAGGACGTCGACTCGACGATCTACGAGCTGCACGTGCGCGACTACTCGATGAGCGACGCCAAGGTGCCGGCCGCCCTGCGCGGCAGCTACCTGGCCTTCGCCGAGAACGGTGACGGTCGGGCCCACCTCAAGGCCCTGGCCAAGGCGGGTCTCAACACCGTTCACCTGCTGCCGACCTTCGACATCGCCTCGATCGAGGAGGACAAGGCCAAGCAGCAGACGCCGCAGTGCGACCTGCCCTCCTACGCCCCGGACAGCGACGCGCAGCAGAAGTGCGTCACGGCGGTCGCGAGCAAGGACGCGTTCAACTGGGGCTACGACCCCTACCACTGGAGAGTCCCGGACGGCTCGTACGCCTCGACGACGCAGGCGGCCGACGGAGGCCAGCGCGTCGCCCAGTTCCGCACCATGGTCGGGGCCCTGCACCAGGACGGCCTTCGCGTCGTCCTCGACCAGGTCTTCAACCACACGGCGGCCTCCGGCCAGGCCGACCAGTCGGTCCTCGACAAGGTCGTGCCCGGGTACTACCACCGCCTCAACGCGACCGGTGGCGTCGAGACCTCGACGTGCTGCCAGAACGTGGCCACCGAGCACGCGATGGGTCAGAAGCTCATGGTCGACTCGGTCGTGTCGTGGGCCCGCAGCTACAAGGTCGACGGCTTCCGCTTCGACCTCATGGGCCACCACAGCCGCGACAACCTGCTCGCGGTGCGCTCGGCGCTGGACGCCCTGACGCCGGCCGAGGACGGCGTCGACGGAAAGGCGATCTACCTCTACGGAGAGGGCTGGAACTTCGGCGAGGTCGCGGACAACGCCCGGTTCACCCAGGCCACGCAGGGCCAGCTCGGCGGCACCGGCATCGGGACCTTCAGCGACCGGCTGCGCGACGCCGTCCGCGGCGGTGGGCCGTTCGACGAGGACCCGCGCCGCCAGGGCTTCGGCTCCGGCGAGGCGACCGACCCGAACGGTGCGGCGGTCAACGACGGAGCAGCCACGCGTCTGGCGCACGACACCGACCTCGTGCAGCTCGGCCTCGCCGGCAACCTCCGGGCCTTCCAGTTCCGCAGCCAGGAGAGCGGACAGGTCGTGCGGGGCGACAAGATCAACTACAACGGGGCACCCGCCGGCTACGCCGACCAGCCCGACGAGGTCGTCAGCTACGTCGACGCGCACGACAACGAGACGCTCTTCGACGCCCTGACGTACAAGCTGCCTGTCGCGACGTCGATGACCGACCGGGTGCGGATGAACACCCTGTCGCTCGCGACCACCGCTCTGGCACAGACGCCCTCGTTCTGGCACGCCGGTGCGGACCTGCTGCGCAGCAAGTCGCTCGACCGCGACTCCTACGACAGCGGCGACTGGTTCAACCGCCTCGACTGGACGGGCGCGGACAACGGGTTCGGCCACGGCCTCCCGGCCGAGGGACCGAACTCGAACAAGTGGTCCTACATGAAGCCGCTGCTCGCAAACCCGGCGCTCAAGCCGGGCGCGAGCGACGTGCAGTCGGCGAGCGCCATGGCCGAAGACCTGCTTCGCCTGCGGTTCAGCAGCCCGCTGTTCCGCCTGGGCTCGGCCTCGGCCATCGAGTCGAAGGTGTCGTTCCCGGCCTCGGGCACGGCCGACGCGCACGCCGGCGTCGTCGTCATGCGCATCGACGACACGAAGGGCACTGATGCCGACCCGCGGCTCGACGGCCTCGTCGTCGTGTTCAACGCGACGCCCGACGCCGTGTCGCAGAAGGTGCCCGGCCTCACCGGGGCGCTGGCGCTCAGCCCGGTGCAGGCCGGCGGGGCCGACCCGGTGGTCAGGCGGTCCACGTGGGACGCCTCGACGTCGACGCTGACCGTCCCGGCCCGCACCGTCGCGGTGTTCGTCCTGCCGCACTGACGCCTCCGACCAACGGCGTCAAGCACCCAGGGGAGGTCGTCGGCCGCAACAACGCGCCATGTGGTCGGGAGTCGCGGTCGGGTTCGCTGCACGGCCACGACAACGCGCCATGTGGTCGCGAGTCGCGGTCGGGATCGCTCCACCGCCCGGCGGGTGCGGGCCGGGTCTACGTTGGACGCGTGACCGACATGACGTACCGACAGCTCGGCGACAGCGGCCTCACCGTCTCCACGGTCGGGCTCGGCTGCAACAACTTCGGCCGTCGCATCGACCAGGAGGCGACCAACGCCGTTGTGCGCACCGCCCTCGACGCCGGCGTCACCCTCTTCGACACGGCCGACATCTACGGTCAGGGCGCGAGCGAGGAGATGCTCGGGCTGGCCCTGGGCGCCGAGCGCGACAACGTCGTCGTCGCCACGAAGTTCGGCATGGACATGCAGGGCTCCAACGGGCCCGACTGGGGCGTGCGCGGCTCGCGGCGCTATGTGCGCAAGGCGGTCGAGGCCAGCCTGCGGCGCCTGGGCACCGACTGGATCGACCTCTACCAGCTGCACCGCCCCGACCCCGTGACGCCGGTCGACGAGACCCTGGCGGCCCTCGACGAGCTGGTCCGCGAGGGCAAGGTGCGCTACATCGGCAGCAGCAACTTCACCGGCTGGCAGGTCGTCGACGCCGACTGGACCGCGCGCGCAGCCGGCACGGCCCGGTTCGTGTCGGCCCAGAACGAGTACTCCCTGCTCGAGCGTGACGTCGAGGAGGAGCTCGTCCCGGCGTGCGAGCACGTCGGCGTCGGGCTGCTGCCGTTCTTCCCGCTCGCGAGCGGCCTGCTCACGGGCAAGTACCGACGCGGCGAGCCGGCGCCGGAGGGCGCACGCCTCGCGGCGAACACCGACCGGCTCGCCGGCGCGGACTGGGACACCCTCGAGGCCCTCGAGGCGTTCGCCGCCCGTCGCGACCTGCGCCTCGTCGACGTCGCGATCGGCGGCCTGGCCGCGCAGCCGGCCGTCGCCTCGGTCATCGCCGGTGCGACGCGTCCCGAGCAGGTGCTCGACAACGTCCGCGCCGGTGCGTGGGACCCGAGCCCCGAGGACCTGGCCGAGCTCGACGACATCACCACGCCACCCGCCTGACGCCGTCCGTCGCCGCGCCGGCCGCGGTGACCGGTGCTCACCGGGCGGGCGTGACGGGCTCCCGACCGGGTGTGGGGGAGGGGGCCGGTGCCCCGGTCGCCGGCGCCGTGGCATGGGGCACTGTGGTGTCGGGCACCGTGGTGTCGGGCACCGTGGTGTCGGGCACCGTGGTGTCGGGCACCGTGGTGTCGGGCACCGTGGTGTCGGGTGCCGACCCGGCCAGGGTGTCTCGGTCCACCTCGGCGCGCCTCGCGGCCCGGTAGAACCCGGCCCCGACGATGCTGACCGCACCGGCGCAGACCATCGCGGCCTGGGTCGAGGTGGCATCGGCGAGCACGCCCATGACCGACGCACCGACGGCGAAGGCGGCCGAGGCGACCATCGAGTTCATCGACAGCACGGTGGCGCGGTTGCGGGCCTGCGCCTCACGGTGCAGCAGCGTCGAGTGGGCCGGCCCCGCCGCTCCGTGCAGCAGGTAGGTGACGCCGTAGGCGGCGACGAGGGCAGCCGGTCCGGCGACGAGGCCCATGACGACGGCACCGAGCCCGTTGAGGACGCGGGCGAGGACCGCGGTGCGCGCCACCCCGATGCGGCGGCTCGACCACCCGGACAGGGTCGCGCCCACGGCGAAGACGGCCCAGCCGGCCGCGGCCACCGGACCCATGATGGCGCCGGCGCGTTCCTCGCCGCCGACGAGCTCGGCGAGCCGGATCGGCTGGAAGGTCTCGAAGACGATCATGGCGGTCGACCAGAAGACCTCGACGAGGACGATGCCGCGCAGCACCGCGTTGCCCCGCAGCATGCCGAGGCCCTCGCGCACGACGGTGGGAGCCTCCCGCGTCGAGGCGACGGCCCGGCGCACGCCGCTCACGTCGACGTGCTCGGCCGCGCGCGGTTCCCGCAGCAGTGCCAGCACGGCGACGAGGTGCACGACGTTGAGCGCGACGAACACCGCCACCGGCAGGACGAGGGCCGAGGCACCCTGGAACGGGTGCCACCACACCAGGGCGCCCGACACGAGTGCGCCGCTCGCGATGCCGCCGCCGAGCACCGTGCCCTGCGCGGCGAGCGACGCGTCGACGTCGGCGCCCGGCGTCGTCGCGTGCACGGTGTCGACGAACCACGCCTCGAGGGGCCCGGAGTCCAGCGCCCGGAAGACGCCGGTGAGCACGGCTGCGACGAGGAACATCCAGTACGTGTGCGCGGCGAGCAGAAGGGCGCTGGCGACGACGTTGACGACCGCCGACACGACGAAGACCGGCCTGCGCCCGAAGGCGTCGGCGAACCCGCTCGTCGGCAGCTCGAGGACGAAGATCGTCAGGCCGGCCGCCGAGGACACCGTCATCGCCTGCGACACGGTCAGGCCGCGCTCGAGCTGCCAGAGGGTGAGCAGGCCGACGACGAGACCGACGGGGAACCACCGGGTCAGGCTCAGGAGGAGGAAGACGCGTCGGGCGGCCGCGGGCGACAGCACGGCCCGCCGAGCCGCGCTCATCGCCCGCCGCCGGCGCGGGAGCCCTCGCCGGGGCCGCCGGGGCCGCGTCCGGGTGGGCGGTCCAGGTCGATGGGGTAGGCGAACGCGTAGACCGCGATCCGCCGGGCGTTCGGGTTGCCCTGGCCGAGGCGCCGGTAGCGCTCGACGAGGTCCCACATCTCCTCGCGCAGCTGCTCGAGGGCCTCGGGCGTGACGAGGACGGCGGCGTCGCTCGACCCGCAGGCGTCCTGCCACGCGGCGGGCCACGTCATCGACACGTCGAGCCAGCGGTCGTACTGCTCGGCGAAGTGGCGCGCGTAGTCGCGCGTCAGCCAGTTGAGCGCGGTCTCGGAGTCCTCGTCCCCCTCGAAGTCGCTCGGGTGCCAGGAGTGGAACTCGGAGCTGGCGCGCCAGAGGCGGCGCTTGCCCTCGCCCTCGCCGGTGTCCTCGACGAGGCCCACCGCCTCGAGCTTGCGCAGGTGGTAGCTCGTCGCGCCGGAGTTGGTGCCGAGGGCGGTGGCGAGGTCGGTGGCGGTGGCGGGGCCGCCACGGCGGAGGGCGCCGAGGAGGCGCGAGCGGAGCGGGTGCGCGAGGACCCGGAGGCTCTCGGGAGTGAGCCAGACGTTGTCCGGCGTCGGGGGGTGTGCAGCCATAGTGTGCACACTACCTTTGCACAATCTGTTTGCACAAGGGTTCTGCATAGCGCGTCCTGCGGTGCATCACCGCAGGTCAGCGGCCGTTCGGCGCGGTCGTCACGAGGATTTGGCTGCGGGCCGGACGCTCCGTAGACTTGACGACTGTTGTGCCGAACCGGCAGAGCGATGCCCGGAGCCCGCGCGGACCAGCGCGGCCCCGCGTCCAGCGCCTCGGACCGGCGCGGGTCATCGCCCGGGCGGCACGCATCCATCGTTTGAAGCGAGAAGGCAGACTCCATTGCGCACGTACACCCCGAAGCCCGGCGAGGTCACTCGCACGTGGCACGTCATCGACGCCACCGACGTCGTGCTCGGACGCCTCGCGAGCCAGGCTGCGATCCTGCTCCGGGGCAAGCACAAGCCGCAGTTCGCGCCGCACGTCGACACCGGTGACTTCGTCATCATCGTCAACGCCGAGAAGGTCGCCCTCACCGGCGCCAAGCTCGAGCAGAAGAAGGCCTACCGCCACTCGGGCTTCCCGGGCGGCCTGCGCTCCACCTCCTACACCGAGCTGCTCGCCAAGAGCCCCGAGAAGGCCGTCGAGAAGGCGATCCGGGGCATGCTCCCGAAGAACTCGCTGGCCCGCCAGCAGCTGTCCAAGCTCAAGGTCTACCGCGGTGCCGAGCACCCGCACGCGGCCCAGCAGCCCGTCCCCTTCGAGATCTCCCAGGTCGCGCAGTAAGGCCCGGCGCCGCCGCTGCTGCGTAGAAAGCGAACAGACACCGTGACTGACATCATCAACGAGGGCGTCCTCGACACCGACGAGCCCGAGCTCACCGAGTACACGTCCGAGTCCGACACCTCGGTGACCGGCGAGGCCAAGCGCTCCCGCCAGGTCTCGACGCCCGGTTCGGCCACCGGCCGCCGCAAGCAGGCCATCGCCCGCGTCCGCATCGTGCCGGGCACCGGCGAGTGGAAGATCAACGGCCGTGCGCTCGAGGACTACTTCCCGAACAAGGTGCACCAGCAGATCGTCCGCGAGCCGCTGACGATCCTCGAGCTCGAGGGCTCCTACGACGTGCTCGTCCGCGTGCACGGCGGTGGCCCCTCCGGCCAGGCCGGTGCGGTGCGCCTCGGCGTGGCCCGCTCGCTCAACGAGGTCGACGCCGAGCTCAACCGCCCGGCGCTGAAGAAGGCCGGCTTCCTCACCCGCGACGCCCGCGTCCCGGAGCGCAAGAAGGCCGGTCTCAAGAAGGCCCGCAAGGCGCCCCAGTACAGCAAGCGCTGACACGCCGCGCCACACCCGGCGCCCCCCGCGTGCACGAAGGCCCCCGAGCAGCTGCTCGGGGGCCTTCGTCGTGCCCGGGGCCGACGCGTCAGCTCACGGTCGCGTGCGCCAGGTCGCAGCGGTTGGTGTCGTTGGACCACGTCGACTGCATCGCGAAGGAGCCCTGCGTCGTCGCGACGTTGCCGGAGCCGCCCGAGGACGGTGAGATCCAGGCGCACTCGTCCGCGTTCTCCTGGCCGGAGTACGTGCGCGAGGTGGTGTTCGTCCAGCCGCCGGCCGGGTTCTGGTCGGTGATCGTCTCGGCGTACTCGTGACCCTCGACCATGGTGTAGCCGTCGTCGGTCCCGGCCGTCCCCGCGTTGACGAAGTTCTGGCCACAGCTGGTGCCCATGTCCATGACGTACGGCATGTTGGTGAAGGCGATGTCCCCGTAGGGCGAGGCCGACCCGACGTACGGGTCACCGTTGTAGTCGTGCCAGGCGCAGAAGGTGCCGGACGGCGTGTTGAACCCGTCCGGGTGCGTGCCGGTCGGCGACAGGACGACGTACTGGGCGTAGCGGTTGCTCGAGGCCGTCGTGTTGCCGAAGTGGCCGGCCGCCCGGACCGCCTCGTCGCCGAGCTGCTTGGCCGTCGCGGACGGCGCCGCGGTCGAGGCGTCGTACCAGACGCCGGCGAGGTCGCCGCCGGTCGGGTAGCCGACGTGCGCCGCTCCCGCCGGGCACGACGTCGCTCCCTTGGCCACGAGCGGCCCGTCGCAGTACTGGGTCATGACGCCGGACCACGCCTCGCCGCCGGTGCCGAGGCCCTTGAAGAGCTTCTGCACGAGGGGAGCGCCCGACTTCGGGTCTCCGGTGAAGGTGAGGTTGCCGGCGGTGTCCGTGCCCTGCGAGCCCCACTGGCTGCCCCAGAAGACGAGGTAGACCCTCGGGGTGCCGCTCGTGACGCCGATGCCGTCGACGCCGCCGCCGTAGGACAGCGTCTTGCTCGCCGCCGGTCGCGAGCCCTTCGTCTGCGCCTCCCACCGGTGCATCTGGGTGTTGAGCTCGCGCGTGGGGACGGCGCCGTGCCGGTACGGGTGGCCGTACGCGGGCGAGTACGGGTCGGTGACGCCGCCCGACACGGCCGGGGCGGTGTCGGTGCTGCTCATCGTGTCGCTCAGGGTGCTGCTGGCCGTGGCGCTCGTGGCACCGAAGGCCGTACCGAGACAGAGCGCGGTCGCCGTGGTGGCGACGGCCACCATCAGACGCGAACGTCGAGGACTCATGCGGATCCTTTCACCGGGGGCTCCGATCGGAGCACGATGGCGCACATCGTCGTGGCCGCCGTCCGGGAAAGTGGTGGGAGGATGCTGCCGGTTCCCTGCCAGTTGGCGCCTCGTGCGGGGACGCCTGACATCGGGACGAACCGGACGTCGCCTGAGCGGCCGAGCGTCCCGGCCCGGGCGGTGGCACCGCCCTCCGGGGGGTATGGTCGTCCGAGCACATGACCTGGGTCGGCCGCGGGCCACCCGATCGGGAAGGCACAAACGCGTGGCTCGACTCTTCGGCACGGACGGCGTCCGTGGCATCGCGAACAAGGACATCACCGCCGAGCTGGCCCTCGACCTGTCGGTGGCGGCCGCGCACGTCCTCGGCGAGGTCGGGGAGTTCAACGGGCACCGCCCCGTCGCCGTCGTCGGGCGCGACCCCCGGGCCTCCGGCGAGTTCCTGACCGCGGCGACCATCGCCGGGCTGGCGTCGGCCGGCGTCGACGTGCGCGACGCCGGGGTGCTGCCCACGCCGGCGATCGCCTACCTCGTGGCCGAGCAGGACGCCGACCTCGGCGCCATGCTGTCGGCCTCGCACAACCCGATGCCCGACAACGGCCTGAAGTTCTTCGCCCGCGGCGGCCACAAGCTCGCCGACGAGCTCGAGGACCGCATCGAGGCCCGCCTGCGCGACGACTGGCAGCGGCCGGTCGGCGGTGACGTCGGACGCATCACGCCGCTCGAGGACGGCGCCGACCGCTATGTCGCCCACCTGCTGTCCGTCCTGCCGCACCGCCTCGACGGCCTCCACGTCGTCGTCGACGCCGCGCACGGCGCGGCGTCGCAGGTAGCCCCGCGCGTCTTCCGCGAGGCCGGAGCCACCGTGACGACGATCGGCTGCGAGCCCGACGGCATCAACATCAACGACGGCTTCGGCTCCACGCACCTCGAGGCGCTCCAGAAGGCGGTGGTCGAGGCGGGGGCGGACCTCGGTGTCGCCCTCGACGGCGACGCCGACCGCTGCCTGGCCGTCGACGCGGCCGGCGTCGAGGTCGACGGCGACCAGATCATGACGATCCTCGCCCTGGCCATGAAGGAGCAGGGCGTCCTGCGCGGCGACACCCTCGTGGCCACCGTCATGTCCAACCTCGGCATGATCCATGCCCTCGCGGACGCCGGCATCACCGTCGTGCAGACCGCCGTCGGCGACCGGTACGTCCTCGAGGGGATGAAGGAGGGCGGCTTCGTCCTCGGTGGTGAACAGTCCGGCCACGTCGTCATGCTCGACCACGGCACGACCGGCGACGGCACCCTCACCGGTCTGATGCTCGCCTCCCGGGTCGCCGCCACCGGTCACCCGCTGTCGGACCTCGCGACGGTCATGTCGCACTTCCCGCAGGTGCTCGTCAACGTCAAGGACGTCGACAAGTCGGCCCTCGAGGCCAACGCCGTCGTCGCCGAGGCCGTGCGGCGCGCCGAGGACGAGCTCGGCGCGACGGGACGCGTGCTGCTGCGCAAGTCCGGCACCGAGCCGGTGGTGCGCGTCATGGTCGAGGCCGCCGACGGCGACCAGGCCCGGCTGCTCGCCGACCGCCTCGTCGGCGTGGTCAGGGCCGAGCTCAGCCTCTAGAGCGCGGGTGGCCGGCGCCGGGCAGCCCGCGGCCGGGCGGCCCGGCGGCCGGTGACGGACGCTGGCACACTCGGCGGGTGAGCCCGATCTCCGTCGTCCCGCTGCATCGCCGGATGCGTCCGAGGGACCCGCAGGAGCAGCACCGCGTCGCGTCGCCGCTCGAGCTGTTCTTCGACCTCGTCTTCGTCGTCGCGATCGCCTCCAACGGAGCCGAGCTGCACCACGGCCTCAGCGAGGGCCACACCGCCGACCTGCTCAAGTTCCTCCTCGTCTTCTTCGCCATCTGGTGGGCGTGGATGAACTACACGTGGTTCGCGTCGGCCTACGACTGCGACGACGTGTCCTACCGGCTGCTGACGTTCGTCATCATGACCGGCTCGCTCATGCTGGCAGCCGGCATCGGCGACCTCTTCGACGACGGCCAGTCCGGACTGGCCGTCTCCGGCTACGCGGTGATGCGGTTCGCCATGGTCGGCCTGTGGCTGCGGGCCGCGCACGGCGACCCGGACGGCCGCGGCACGGCCCTGCGCTACGCCGTCTGCATCGCGCTCGTGCAGGTGCTGTGGATCCTGCGCCTCCTGCTCGACGGCGAGGTGGTGCTGTACGTGACCTTCCTCGTGCTCGTCGTGCTCGAGCTCCTCGTGCCGGTCGTGGCCGAGCGACGCGTCCGCACGCCCTTCCACCCGCACCACATCACCGAGCGGTACGCGCTGTTCACCATCATCGTGCTCGGCGAGGTCGTCCTCGCCGCGGTGCAGGCGGTGGCGGGCGCGCTGGGGCACGGGATGGGGCTCGACCTCGCCGGTGTCGTCGTCGGTGGCCTGCTCATCGTCTACGCGCTGTGGTGGATCTACTTCAAGCGCGACCACCTCGAGCTGTTCGAGGGGCCGTTCCGGCACAACCTCACCGCCGGCTACGGGCACTACCTCGTCTTCGTGTCGGTGGCGGGCACGGGAGCTGCGCTCGCGGCGTCGGTGGACGTCGCGACCCACGAGTCCCATGCGAGCGTCCGGTTCGTCGCCGTGGCGCTCGCGGTCGCGGTCTCGCTCTACGTGCTCGTCCTCGGGGCGCTGCACAGCGTCGTCGACGGTGACCGCGGTCAGCTGCGCCTCGCGGCCGTCGTCGCCGCCCTGACGCTGGCCGTGGCGCTGGTGTCGCCCTCCATCGGGCTGTCGGTGGCCGGGACCGGGCTCGTCCTCGCGCTGTCGGTGGCCGAGCACGTGTGGAGCACGCGCGGGGCGCCCGCGGCCGGGAGCCTGCGGTGAGGGTCAGTCGACGTGGCGCAGCAGGCCGGTGTCGACGTCGTAGACGAAGCCCGCCACCTGCGTGCCCTCGGCGATGAGCGGGTGCGAGCGGACCTTGGCGAGGTCCTCTCGCAGGGCGCGCTCCTGGTCGGCGATGGCGTGGAAGACCATCCACGACGCGTCCTTGCCCGCGCTCTCACCGACGCGCTCGCGCAGTTCGGCCTCGCTGTTGGACGCCATGGCGCACCGGGTGTGGGGGACGACGAGGATGCGGTCGACGTTGAGCAGGTGGGTGGCGAGGACGAGCGCCTCGAGGGCCTCGGAGGCCACGCGGCCGCCGGGGTTGCGGAAGATCTTCGCGTCGCCGGGCTTGAGGCCGACGAGCCCCAGGGGGTCGATGCGCGAGTCCATGCACGTGACGATGGCGACGCCTGCCCGGGCGATGCCGTCGAAGCCGGCCATCTCGAACCGGGCCGCGTAGTCGCGGTTGGCTGCGACGAGGTCCTCGAAACCGGCTGGGGCGGAAGCGTTCTGGGTCACTGTCGTTGTCTCCTCGTTCACTCGAGTCCGGGCCGCCTGCCGATGGTGAAGGCCACCGGCTTGCTCACCTCGGCGAAGAAGTCGTTGCCCTTGTCGTCGACGACGATGAAGGCCGGGAAGTCCTCGACGTCGATCTTCCAGACGGCCTCCATGCCGAGCTCCTCGTACTCGAGGACCTCGACGTGCTTGATGCAGTCCTGGGCGAGCCGGGCCGCGGGGCCGCCGATCGAGCCGAGGTAGAAGCCGCCGTGCGCGGCGCACGCGTCGGTGACCTGCGTGCTGCGGTTGCCCTTGGCGAGCATGACCTTGCTGCCGCCGGCCGCCTGGAACTGGTCGACGTAGGAGTCCATCCGGCCGGCCGTCGTCGGTCCGAAGGAGCCCGACGGCATGCCCTCGGGCGTCTTGGCCGGTCCCGCGTAGTACACCGGGTGGTCCTTGAGGTACTGCGGCATCGGCTCGCCCGCGTCGAGGCGTTCCTTGATCTTGGCGTGCGCGATGTCGCGCGCGACGACGAGCGGGCCGGTCAGCGACAGTCGCGTCTTGACCGGGTGCCTCGACAGCTCGGCGAGGATGTCGTCCATGGGCTGGTTGAGGTCGACCTTGACGACGACGTTGCGGCTGGTCGAGCTGACCCCGACCGCGTCGTCCTCGTGGTCGCCGAGGTCCACCGAGCCGGCGTCGGGCAGGAAGCGCGCCGGGTCGGTCTCGAGCTGCTCGATGAAGACCCCCTCGGGCGTGATCCTGCCGAGGCACTGACGGTCTGCCGAGCAGGAGACGGCGATGGCCACCGGCAGGCTCGCACCGTGGCGGGGCAGGCGCACGACGCGGACGTCGTGGCAGAAGTACTTGCCGCCGAACTGGGCACCGATGCCGAACTGCCGGGTCAGCTCGAGCACCTTCTCCTCGAGCTCGGTGTCGCGGAAGGCGTGGGCCGTCATGGAGCCCTGCTCGGGCAGGGTGTCGAGGTACTTGGCCGATGCGTACTTGGCTGTCTTCAGGGCGAACTCGGCGCTCGTCCCGCCGATGACGATGGCCAGGTGGTACGGCGGGCACGCGGCGGTGCCGAGCGACCGGAGCTTCTCGTCGAGGAAGCGCATCATGGCCTCCTCGTTGAGGATCGCCTTGGTCTCCTGGTAGAGGAAGCTCTTGTTCGCCGAGCCGCCGCCCTTGGCCATGAAGAGGAACTTGTACGAGGTCTCGTGGCCCACGGCGGTGTCGGCGTAGAGCTCGATCTGCGCGGGGAGGTTCGAGCCGGTGTTCCTCTCCTCCCACATGGTCAGCGGCGCCATCTGCGAGTAGCGCAGGTTGAGACGCGTGTACGCGTCGCGGACGCCCTCGGCGACGGCGCGCTCGTCGGTGCCGGGCGTGAGGACGTGCTGGCCACGCTTGCCCATGACGATCGCCGTGCCGGTGTCCTGGCACATCGGCAGCACACCACCCGCCGCGATGTTGGCGTTCTTGAGCAGGTCGAGGGCGACGAACCTGTCGTTGTCGCTCGCCTCGGGGTCATCGAGGATGCTGCGCAGCTGCTGCAGGTGGGCCGGGCGCAGGTAGTGGGCGATGTCGTGCATCGCGGTCTCGGTGAGCAGGCGCAGGGCCTCGGGCTCGACCTCGAGGAAGGTCCGGCCACCGGGTCCCTCGACGGTGCGCACTCCCTCGGTGGTGAGGAGGCGGTACGGCGTCTCGTCCGCGCCGATGGGAAGCAGGTCCTCGTACTGGAAGTCGCTCACTCTTTCTCCTGTGCACCCGGCCGCCCACCGGCCTCGTGCGGGCGGACTCCGGCGGCACCACGGTAGCGCGGGGGCACGGGGAGCCGTCGGGGGGTGTCACCGCAGCGGGCTGGGGTCGGGTGTGGCGGGTTCCGCTGCTGCCGGACCCGTCCGAGCGGGTACGTGCCGGGCGTGGGCCGACATCCTCCGCGTGGCACGGGCGACGTGCGGCTGCGTAACACTTCGGCAAGAAGTGTTGACAGTTGTGGCGCACGTCACTGTTGTGGTGTTGGGTGAGAGGGACGGACGGATGGGGCTGTGGCCCCGTCAGCCAGCCGGTGGTCACGCCGGAATCCTGTGGAACACCGGTCTCCAGCGCGGCCGGTCAGCGTGGGGCCGATGACGCCCCCAAGCCTTCCGAGAAGGAGCAGGAATGTTGAACCGAAAGGCAGGGCTCACCGCCCTGATCGGCATCACCGTCGCGGGCCTCGCCTCAGGCTGCCTGTCGTCGAACTCGGGCTCCGGGCCCAACGCCGGTCCCGCCAGCGGCCCGGGCAAGAGCACGATCGAGGTCATGTACGGCCTCGGACCGGACACCGAGCCGGGCTTCAAGGCCGACGTGTCTGCTTGGGCGGCGCAGAACAAGATCACCGTGAAGTTCACCAAATCGGCATCATGGGACACCGAGATCCGCACCAGGGTCCAGGGTGGGAACGCGCCGGACGTCGGTCTCTTCCCCCAGCCGGGCCTCATGTGTGACCTGGCCAAGCAGAAGAAGCTGGTCCCGTTCGACGACGCGACCGTCGCCACCGACAAGGAGACGCTCGTCCCGGGCTTCGTCCAGGCCGGCACCTGCGCGGACGGGAAGGTCTACGGCCTGCCCAACGAGGTGAGCGTCAAGAGCATCCTGTGGACCGACGCGCCCGCCTTCAAGGCGGCCGGGCTCAGCGCCCCTGCAACGTTGGACGACCTGCTCACGCTGACCCAGAAGATCAAGTCCGAGGGCAAGACCCCATGGTGCATCGCGGCCGAGTCCGGGCAGGCGACGGGGTGGCCCATCACCGACTGGATCGAGGACCTCGTCCTGCGCATCGCCGGACCCGACAACTACGACAAGTGGGTCAAGGGCGAGCTGAAGTTCAACAGCCCCGAGATCAAGCCGGCATGGGAGTACTTCCAGAAGATCGCCTTCGGCGACGGCTACGTCCGGGGCGGCACGAAGTCCATCGTCGCCACGAACTTCCAGACCGGCGGCAACGCGCTGTTCAGCAACCCCCCGGGCTGCTACCTGTTCAAGCAGGCGACGTTCGTGGCCAACAAGGGCGGCTTCCCCGACTCCGTGATCTCCAAGCTGGACACCGAGACCGCGCCGCTGCCTTTCCCGGCCAAGACGGCAGGCGACAACCCGGTCCTCGTCGCCGGTGACATCGTCGCAGCCTTCAACAACGACCCGAACTCGCTCAAGCTGCGCAACTTCATCGCCAGCAAGGAGAACGGCACCCAGCAGGCCAAGAACGGCGCCTTCTCGCCGCACAAGACGGCCGACGTGTCGCTGCTGCCGAACAAGACCCTGCAGACGATCGCCACCAACGTGCTCTACAAGGCGACCGCGGCCCGCTTCGACGGCTCCGACTCCATGCCGGCCAAGGTGGGTGCCGGGACCTTCTGGACCGAGCCGGTCAAGTGGCTCTCGGGCCAGCAGGACCTCGACACCACGCTCAACAACATCGACGACAGCTTCCCGAAGACCGGCAGCTGACGCCGCCTTACCGCGGGGGTGACCGACCGGTCGCCCCCGCGGTCGACAGCGCATTCTCCCAACAGAGAGAGGAAGTGCCATGGCCATCAAGATCGTGAACGCGGTGATCGCGATCATCGGCGGGATCGGCGGCGCCATCATCATCTTCTGGATCCTCAACAAGCTGGCCGAGTCGCTCAAGGGCCGCTGGGAGGACCGCGTCAAACCGTGGATGTTCGCCGGGCCCGCGATCCTCGCGATCACGGTGTACCTGATCTACCCCGCGATCGTCACGATCCAGTACAGCTTCGCCAACGAGGACTCCACGGCCTACGTCGGGTTCAAGAACTACGGGGACGTCCTGACCGACAAGACGTTTCTGCAGGTGCTGTTCAACAACGTCCTGTGGATCGTCATCGTCCCGGCCCTGACCGTGGTGCTGGGCCTCGGGGTGGCCGTGCTGGCCGACCGGCTCAGGCCGCGCGGTGAGAAGGCTGCCAAGACCTTCATCTTCCTGCCGATGGCGATCAGCATGGTCGGGGCCGCCACCATCTGGCGCACCATCTACGACTACCAGCCGCCAGGCACTCCGCAGACCGGGCTGCTCAACGCCTTCCTGGGCCTGTTCAACAAGGCGCCGGTCTTCTGGTATGGGCAGAGCACGCTGCACTTCAACAGTCTGCTGCTCATGATCATCCTGATCTGGACCCAGGTCGGGTACTCGATGGTGCTGCTCTCCGCGGCCATCAAGGGCGTCCCCGAGGACACCGTCGAGGCGGGGCGCATCGACGGAGCCGGCGAGCGGCGGATCTTCTTCAGCATCATCGTCCCTCAGATCTGGCCGACGGTGATCACGGTGTTCATCACGGTCCTCATCGGTGTCATGAAGGTGTTCGACGTCGTCTACGTGACGACCAACGGCGCCTACGACACCGACGTCATCGCACGGCGCTTCTACGACGAGCTCTACACGCAGGGCAACAACGGCTACGCGGCCACCATTGTCGTGATCCTGCTGCTTGCCGTCATCCCGATCCTCATCTACCAGGTCCGCCACTTCAGGGCCGAGGAGGCAGCACGATGACCACGACGCTCCAGCCAGGCACCGGCGCACCCGCCGACGAGCCGCAGCTCCTGCGCCAGAGCAAGCCCGGTGCCGGCACGGGGTCAGCGAACTGGCCGGTCCGCATCGGAGTGCTCGTCCTCTGCATCGCGTGGATGATCCCGGCCCTCGGGATGCTCGTCAATTCGTTCCGTCCGCGTGACGAGCAGTTCGCCTCGGGCTGGTGGACCGCGTTCTTCAACCCGTTCGGCTCGGCGTGGACGGTGCAGAACTACAGCACGGTCCTGACCTCGGACGCGGCCGGCATCCCGATGGCCCAAGCGTTCCTCAACAGCCTCATCGTGGCGCTGCCGGCGACGGTCATCCCCATCCTCATCGCAGCATTCGCGGCGTACGCGTTCACGTTCATGCAGTGGAAAGGCCGCGACGTCGTCTTCGTCATCATCGTGGGCCTGCTCGTCGTGCCCAACCAGGTGGCCTTCGTCCCTCTGGTCAAGCTCTACTCGGGCCTCGGCCTCAACGGCACCTTCATCGCGGTCTGGCTGGCGCACATCGGGTTCGGCATGCCGTTGGCCGTCTACATCCTGCGCAGCTACATGTCCGGCCTGCCCACCGCGGTGATCGAGTCGGCGAAGATCGACGGTGCGAGCCACTTCACGACGTTCTGGCGGCTCATCATGCCGATGTCGACGCCCGCACTGGCGTCATTCGCGATCTTCCAGTTCCTCTGGGTGTGGAACGACCTCCTCGTGGCGCTGATCTTCCTCGGTCGTGGCGACAACACCGTCGCCACCGTGGCGCTGCAGGGCCTGCAGGGCCAGACCGGAGCAGGACGGGAGCTCATCCCTGCAGCCGGATACGTGACGATCATCGTCCCGATCCTCGTCTTCCTCTCGCTGCAGCGGTACTTCATCCGCGGCATGACCTCAGGGGCCGTCAAGGGCCTGTCTCTTATACACATCTGACGCTGCCGACGACGGA